>JAJZYP010000055.1 GCA_021798015.1 bacterium | reverse complement strand
TGCTCGGCCGCATTTGCCTGATTTTCTACCGCCTGATTTTGTAGTATTTCGCTTAAAAGTTCTATGATTTTGCCGTCCGCGCTTGCGCTTAATCTTTCCGCGTCAAGACCGTTTGCGCTTGTAGCCTGCGTTGATATTAAATGTCCCGCCGTAGTAGCCGTCTGCGCTTCTTTGCTGTCTAATGCCGCCGTTGACGATTCGCTGTTAATCGCGGCTTGACTTATAGCCTGCATATCCGCCGCAGTCGAATTTACCCCCATAGCGTTATCCCACGGATTGGCGGCGTTAAGGTCTGAATTTCCTAAGCCGTTTACGTAATTAACTAAATTCTGGTCTAAGCTGTCGTTAGGGGTGTTCGGTTGGACGTTCGGGATAAACTGCTTATAATTCTGCAAAAAACTGCTTACCCCGTCCAGTTCTTTTAAGTTCTGTAAGAAGCCGGTTGCTTCGTAGTAGTCGTTCTGGTATGTTTGAAATTGCTTAAAGGCATTGGTAGCTTCCTGAACCGCCTGCGCATTTCTTATGTCCTGCAAGGTTGTTTGAAGTTTGGTATTGGCCGCCGTTGCCGTCGTCTCGATATCCGTTGCTATCGACTGCGGATTACCTACGCTGAAAACTGCTAATTGCGCATTAGCTTTGTTTGCAATACTGAAAATAACCGTAAAAACTGCAATAATTAATAGCTTTTTCATAATGTCCCCCTTTAATTAACTTATGGTAAATTATAAAAATTATGATAATAATCTCCAAAAATATCATAATATGCGTTTTCGCAATTCTTGTTCTCTTTTGAAACATCGAATCTTCTTGATTTTTGGTCTATAAAATCAGGAATTTTCTTACACGCCGCATAAGTTGCATAAGCTTGCTTTTTGTGCTTTGTGTAGTATGAATAAGAATGATAGACCATAGCCGGCTTTTTAGCGCACCCGGATAAAGCTAATCCCGTAATTATTATCCCTGCGATTAAAATTAATCTTTTCATAATTTCACCTTTTTTCAATATGTTAATGTAAATTATATTTTAAAACCCTTTCAAATTTGCTTTTTAAGCCTTGTTAAAAAGGTAGTTAATGGTAAACTACCCGCAAATTTATGACGAATTTATGCTTTTTTGCCGATTCAGAAATGTTTCAAATTCTTCGTAGTTTTTAGCAGGCGTGTAAACTAAATCCCGTAAGCAATTATCCGTATAAAAAGCAACTTTCCCGCCGATATTAAGTATTTCCTTAATCTTTTCACCTTGAAACACAGAAAAACCCTTATATTTATCGTTAAGCTTTTTGATGTCCGTTTTTATGACGTTAATATTGCTCTGCGGCAATTCGGAATATGTCCCACGTTCAAGAGTCTTGATTAGTAGCCCTGCCGGATTTCTTATTGCCTGTCCGGCAAATGTCTTTTCGATATATTCCGCCGCAATTACCGCTTTTTTACCGTTCTTTTGTAAGAGATTTTTAATTATTGCCGGTTCGGTATTTTGAAAAGTTTTTGTTTTTTTGATTTTTTCAATTTCATCACACACGCTTTCTTTTTCTTTTTTCTTTGTGTGTGTGTTTTTATTCTTATTTATATTCTTCTTATTCGGGTGCAAATTTTGCACTGGGGGTAGTGCAAAATTTGCACTAGGGTAGTCAAAATTTTTGACTACCTCTTCATCTATATTATTATTCATAATCTTTTCTAATAAATCATTTAAGGGCTTGAAACTGTAGAAATTATTTTTTTGAGAAATTCTTTTTATTTCTAAATATCCTTTATTTTCGAGGGTTTTAATAATATAGATGACGCCTCGATGAGATAGACCGGATATTTTTTGTAACGTTTTTAGCGATGGAAAGCTATAATTTTTTTGATATGCAAACATTCTAATAATTATCAATAAAGCAAGCTCATTACCAGATAATTGAAGTTTTGACATATTCAGGACAAGCACGTTAGGAACTTGAACATAACCGTATTTGTGGTCAAAATCTAATATGTCGGTTTTGTTTATCATAGCTTTAAAAACTCCATTTTAACTGTGTTATAGTCTTCGTCCGGAGACACGATTTTATAAATGTATTTTCTTTGATTTATTTGAGATTTTATTAATAATTTCTTATCGATTAGTTTATCGATTAATCCCTTAATCCTATTAGTGCCGCAATTACATATCTTCGATAAATCTATTATATTATGCAATACTAACGATTTATGGGATATCGCAAATAATACAACAAATAAACCGACTTCTTCATAAGTTAGTTTTTTATTTTTCACTAAACCGATTATGTCAAAATCAGGCGTTATATTAGTGTTATTCATTGTCATTATTGATACGATTTTTATTAAGTTTGTCCAAAATATCGCTATCACTAAAAAGGTATTTTCTGCCGCTTTTATAGCAATTAATTTTTCCGGCTTTAATCCAGTTATATAGTGTTTGATTGTTAATTTTAAGCTTCTTTGCCACCTCTTGCAGAGTGTAGTAGTTTTCCAAAATTTCTGTTTGCATTTTTTACCCCGCTAAAATATAATTAAAAATAAATAAAACTAATTTATAATATTTTTACAATATCACTTATATTTAATTATAATATTGTAAAAATATTTGTCAAGAGATAATTTTTAATTATTAAATCATGACCAAATTAATTACATTAAATCAATCAGATAAAGATATTATTAATTACATTAGACAAATAAGGATTAAAAAAGGTATAACACAAAAACAACTTGCGGCCGCGGCGGGTATCAGTTTATCCGTAATAGGAACTTCAGAATCTTATAAACAAAAATACAGCAAATCGACGATAAAAAAATTATTTAAAGTATTAGATTTAGAACCGATAGGAAAAAAAGAACTAATCGAAAAGGTTTTAACCCCAGAAATTGATTTATTTCCTTTAACGACTCCTAACCGCAAAATAAAGCTTTTAATTTCCGACAGGTTTATCGACAACGATAATGATTTAGATTTTCTGCAATACAGGAATAAAGGCTCTGTTCTTATCGATGAAAGGCAATTTTACGACCCATTCCTTGAGGATTTTAAAATAAATAGTCAAAATTATTACGCCGTAGTTATAAATGACGATTCCTTAATCCCTACCGCTTTTAAAGGCGATTATTTAATTATCAGATATTTAGGCAATTTTGATTATTCTGATTTTCTCATAAAAGAAGATAGAAAAGGACATCAAATTCCAAAATTATTTATCCTTGTAAATCCTGATAATGACAAGTTAGTCAGATATATCAAGATAATTCACGATTATTCTTATAAAAAAAATCTTTTCTATGCTTTCTTATATTTAAGTGAAATATATGAAACTGATAAATATGCACGGTTAGTATCTTCTGATTTTTATTTTAAAAAAGAAGACATTAGAATAATTGGCGAAGTTATTGCAGTCGTTAATACTAAACCAAGAATAAAATTCTTTAATGATTAAATAATAATTTAGATATTTATTATTCACTTATTATTAAAAAGCCTTAGCCTTTCGCTTTTGTCTTTGCTCCCCCTTTGCTAAGGGGGCTGGGGGGTTAGGTGCTTTTAAATTTAAAAGATTTTGACCGCCGCCGTCGCAATTTTCAGAAAAGTTATCAACAAAATTAGATAGCGTTTTTTGCTGTCTAATTTTGCGTAGCATTGAGTTTTAGCTTTTTCAATAACAGTTTTATCGTTGTTGAAAAAGCGTTAAGAAACTCAATGTTGATTACTTTTCGTTTTGAAAATTGCCTTGCTTTAATGCTCATCTTTAGGCACTCGGTCTAAAAGCTGAATTTAATAAAATGCTTTTTACAATATGTAGTGTCGGCCGGAGCTCCAAAATACCTATATGTAGTAATAATCAGCACTCTGTCAAATAGGAGCTTTCATTTTAAAAAATTAAAACCCTTCGTAAATTCTCCGCTTCGCTTGCGCTCCGCTCCGAATCTTACTACGGGTTTTTTAAAATGAAAGCTCCTATTTACGTTATATTAATACTTTCTGAAAAAGCGAAAGGCGAGAGAAAAAAAAAAAACGAGAGAGAGATTTTTAATCCATTTCAAAAACGGCTACTATCTGATTTAGGCAAATGATACACTCGTCTATTTTTCGTTAAAATATCGATATACTTGTAGTCTTTTAATTCCTAATATTTCAGCTATTTTCGTATTGCAATATCCGGCATTTTTAAGGTCAATAGCTTGCTGTTTTCTATCGTTCATTATTTCAAGTCTTTTATTATTTGCACGATTTAATTTATAGTGTTGTCTATTAATAAACTTATCGTAAGCTTCTTTGTCGTGCGTCCACGTCCACTTTGCAATAGATTTAGCAGTTGATACAACTTCATTTAACGGCAACGGTGCAGCAAATAGGCCATTTAAGCCTTGCAGGTGCGATAATACTGCCTTTAAAAAATCTTGATAGATTTCATCTTTTCTAAAGTTTCTTATTGCTCCGTATGCCCAAAATCTGCCGTTATCGAACAAATCTACATTGCGTCCGACTCCTGTCCTTATAATTTCTTTTTCGACTTTTTCAGCTTTCGGTAAATCGACGTAGTCGGCAAGCTCTGCGAGGTCATATAAATTATCGTGGATATGCCACGTCGTCCAAAAGGGATTTAAAGGATTTTTCGTAATTAATCCAGCATAGCCAAAGTCCGCTTGCAGTTTAAGGGTATAAGCTGTTTCGATAGCGGCAAGATAACGTAAAGCTTTAATCGACGAATTTTCAAACTTTGATACTCCGGTTTGAAGAAAATATATTAGGTGTGCGTGCTGATTTTCTTTATTGATAACGGCAAGGTTTGGCGTGGCGACGTTTGCGTCTCCGGCGGCAAGTGCGGCTCCCGGACGATCAACGTCGAAAACTAAATAATTTACGATGAGATGATTAAGTTGAATATAGCGATACCTTAGCGCAGTTTGCAATGGTCGGATTTTAAGTCCTGCTTGTAAATTATCGGTGCAATAAGGTTTCTTAGGAAGTTTAGGAAGTAAAGGGCTTGCGTCTATTTCCTTATTACATTTAGCGAATATAATTAAAGGAGTTTGACAACTTTCGGCAAGCGGTATCAGCGCAAGCCCTATATATTTATTATATTATACGATTTTTTGGGCATTGTCAAATTCTCCTATTAGTTAATTATATTCGCTAAAACCAGTATATATAATGTTTTTAGGTTTGTCAATATCTGATTTTCCGTCATAAAGTGAGCTGTTTACTTATATTTTTACAAGTGAATAAAAAAAATTGAAAAAATCATTTTCAAAAAACTTCGTAGGAAGCGTTTTAAGGCTCTGAATGGAGCTGGTAGGTATAATTATATTAAATTATTTTCACTTGCCCTTATCGGTCAAATTTGAAAGGATTTTTTATATGTTTGGAGCTTCTGCGGAAGCTCCTTTATCATAATGAAATTTTATATTCTTGCGCCGGTTGGTTTATATTTACCTGTTTTATGCTTTCAGCGATATTTTGCGTATTATTAAACGACTGCATTATATCTTCGCCCTGTTTAAAGTCGTTTATATTTTCCTTAAAGCCTTTTATTTCCTCTTGCGTTCCGTAAATATTCGTATTGTCGGTCGCTCTCGTCGATAACACGTAAAAGCTATCTTCCCTTAAATCTCTGCCTACTGAATATAAGGTTTCTTGTTTAGTAGCTCCTTGCGCCTTATAGTTCGTGAGAGCGTAGCCGTAATCAATGCTATTATATTTATTTAAATCGACTTTAATCGTTTTGTCTCCGGATTCGACGGTTAATATTTTTTTATCGAAGTCGATGTCTTGTATTTTCCCCGTTCTCCCATTTTGAACGTCAAGGCTTTTATCGTTTTTTAAAAAAACTATTTCGTCCCCTATCGAAAGGTCTATATTTTTTTTCTCCCATACCGAAAAATTGCCTTTATTCTTGTCCGAAAGATTTAATTCATACTCCCCTTGTTGCTTTATCCTATTAAATCTTTCGCTATCGTCCTTATAAATCCCCGTGGCAGTCGTATTTAAATATAATTTATCCCCGTCTATTCTCGATATTTCTGCTTTAGTTCCCCTTGCGATAAAAATCTCATCGTCTATTTTGTAATTTTTATTAAAGACGAGATAGTCGCCTTTATTATACGACTCGGTGAACCCCTTTGCGGTAGCGTCGAGGTTCTTATTAAAATTCACGTCTGCGTTGATTTTTTTATCGATTAAATTATTCTCGATTAATTGCTTCCTGACGGCTTCGTTTAGCTGGTTCTTTTCGTAATTCATTTCAGCGATAATAATCGTATCTTTTCCGGCTTTTATATTTTCTATGTAATGCTCCGTAATAGCCTTTAATTTTTGGTCTGCGTTAGCAAATTCCTTAATTGATTTATTAGTTTCAAGGTTCGATAATGCTTTATCGTATTGCTTCCTTGCCACAGCTTCCGCAAGTTCCTTTTGATGTTCCGTTTTAAACCTTTTCGCTTCAGTCATATTTACCTTGCATGACTTATCGATATTTTCTTGCGCCTCTTTAAAAAATTCTCCCCTTTCAATGCTTTGAAACTGTTTGACGTCTCCGGCAAATATGCTTTTTGCGCTCGTCTGCTTAAGTAAAAATTCCGCTTGCTTATCTCCTATCATGCTTGATTCGTCGATTATTAATAAAGTTTTGTCGTTTATTTCGACGTTATTTTCTTTAAGTCCTGCTATAGTATAAGTCTTTTCTATGCCCGCCGCTTTAAGTTCGTTAGTCGCTTTTGCCGTGGGAGCTATTCCGATTACGTTATATCCGTTTTTTTCCGCTATTTCCTTAACTAACTTAAACGACGTCGTCTTGCCCGTCCCTGCGTCGCCCTGAATGACGTTAAATTTTTTATCGGTCGATAATAAAGAAACCGCCTCTTTTTGCCCGTCCGTTAACTTCCTGCCTGTCTTGTTTTCAAATGCTTTAATCGCATTATCGATTTGCTCTTTATTTGCTATCTTTTTGCTTTCTGCATTTGTCTTTAATGTATTTATATTATCCCTTACGACTGCCTTAATTTCTTTAGTGGTATATCTGCCGTTCGCAAGTTTGATTAAATCTTTATTATCCTGTATAGACTGCTTTATCGCTTCAATATCTCCTATTGCGTAGTTTTTCCTTAATGCTTTATTCTCTACCTGCTCGTATTTAAATATACGTGAATTTTCTGAAAGGTCTTTAATTGAGTTCTTTACCGCCTCGTCCGTTTTAGCTTTTAAGTCTATTTCTTTTATTTGCTTCTTCTCGTGCTTGGCTTCATAAATAGCGGATTTGATATTTTTTAACTGCTCTTGGTTAGCCTTGCTCTCTACCTGCTCCTTAATTTCTTTCAAGGTTCTGTTATGCTCTTTAGTAGCTCTTGTTTCTTTTTGCGCTATCTGCCTTTGTTCTTTTTCTGACATATTAGGGTATCTTTCCCTAATATCCGCCATTTTAGCGTCTATTTCTTTTTGGCGGCTCGAAAATGTATCTTTAATCGAAGTATCGTTTAAATGGATATCTGACATTCCTTTATTTCTGTCTATATCCAACTTGTAGCCTAAATCTTCCAATTTATGAAATAAGATATTTTCCTGCACGACTCCCATATAAACCTTATTTGAGTAAAGCTCCTTAAAATCCATTGCCTTAATATTGCCTTTTGCGTCTTTAGTGTAGTTATGTATAAAGACGTGCTTATGAAGTTCAGGGTCTCCGTTTCTCGATTCGTAATGAGTGAATTTCGTATAAATCATATTGCCGGTATGTTCAGCTTTTAATTTACCGCCTGTTCTCGTCTGCGTTTGTGCGTATCTGTCGGACATAATCTTTAAAGTTTCGTTAACTGATTCGTCAAATGCCTTTCTGATTCTGTCGTCGTAAACAGCTAATACGCTCGCATTTTTAGAAAGCGTAAAAGTAAAATCTTCGCCGGCAAATCTTTCTGGATCGCCGGCGTTAACCGATAATTTTTCGTTAGTGGTAAGATTATAACCGTTCGTTAAGGTCAAAAAATCGGCTTCGGAACATCTGCCGGACAGTTTAAAATCGTCCGCAAGCTCTCCGCCCCATTCCGCATTTTCTTTTTTTGAATCGAAATAATAGTAATCTCCCGCTTGTGCGTTTGATACTCTAACCGGCGTTGTAATCATAGCATATTTTATTTTTTATTTATGGTTAATGGTTTTATACCTACCAGCTCCATTCAGAGCCTTAAAACGCTTCCTACGAAGTTTTTTTTTAATCGATTTTGACTTTTGAGCTGACAAACTCCTTAATTGCTTCTTTAGCCGCTTCCGCTTCCGACTTCTCCGTCTTTTCGTCGATATCGATATTTTTATCCGGACCCGCCTTTTGTTCTTCGTTTTCCTGTTGAATAAAATCGTCGTCAGATGTGTTATCCTGCCCTTGTTCCTGCGTCTCCGGCAAATTCCATACAGTCCTTTCGACAAAAGCCTTTATGTCTAATGCTCTGGCTGGAATAAAAGATATTAAACCTTTTAATTGCTTTATACCGTTATCAGTTAAATATCTCCCGTAGTATTGCAAATCCTTAAGGTTTAATATATCGTTGCTGAAAACGTTTTTAGTTTTCCGTATATTTTCTGTAGTGCCGGAAGCTCCCCCGAGAAAACCGTCGCCGGTGGGATTAGAAGTAGATGTCAAGGTTTCCCTTACCTCTTTTTCGCCGAAGCTGTCGGCTATTAATTGCGCGCTTTCTTTTTCCGATGACCTGAAATGATATTTATTATTAGTATTTTCCATAATGCCGTAAAAAGCGTCGTCGTAAAGTCCCTGCATAGTCATCGGGCTTTGAGTCGATAAAAAGAAAGCAACGTTTTTATGTCTGCAAAGCGATAAAGTTCCGTCCAAATTGTCTATTTTTGCGATATTGGTCAGCTCGTCAATAATTATGTTAATTCTTGTTTTATTGTCAGTAAAATCAGAAGATAAGATATAATTATTAAGCATAGCGGTAAATAAAGATAAAAAAGGCTTTTCTTCGTCTTCGTAATCTTTATTGTAAGTTAAAAATATGTTCCTTTTTTCGTCTGGTTTAAATAGCCAGTCATGCAAATTAAAAACTTCTCCCGTAGTATTGAAAAATAAAAGATGCCTTATCTCTTGATTATAGGTCGTTAATACGTCTGCGTTGATTTTTTTATCGACTTGCTTTAATGCGATTAAGATGTCTTGATTAGTAGTCTTGCCTTGATTAAACAACGATAAAAGTTTATCTTCTAAAATATTCCTTGCTTCGTTTCTGAAAAAAGGTTGCGATTCTTTCGGATTAGGTGGTATTAAGTAATGCGACATCTGCCTAATTATCGCCGGATTTTTCATTTCCGATAAAAAGTTCCAACAGTGGCTTCGAGCGTCCATTATGTTAAGAATAATATCGCCCTGCCTATAAAAAGTTTTTAGAAAGTCGCCGTCAAGGTCATAAAATATAAACTTGCCGGGCTGTTTCATACGGCTTGATATAAATCTATTTAGCAGTTGCGTTTTTCCGGACCCAGTGCTTCCCGTAATTAAAGTATTTCTGATATCGAATTTTGATGAGTGAAAATATTCTTGCTGTTCGCTTGAAGATTTTTTTAAAGTGATATCGTCAATATCTTTATCGCTTTTAATTTCTTTGTCTGAAACAAACATTATCGCGAAAATTACTACTAACATAAATATATCAAAAGCTAATATTTCGATAATAATCGATTCGTGATGTCGCAAATTGAATATTCTTAACATACGGGTTAACGGTGCAAAAATAAATTTTTGAGTTGCCGAAGAAAACGAAAACCAATTATATATTCCTTGTATAAATTTATGAATTTTAGGCGTCATTGATTTATCATAAATCAAATATAAATATCCGCTTAAAGTAAGTAAAAAGAAAATGCCTGAGCTCAATAATCCATATACAAAATTTTTAATACGCTTCGTTGCAAATCTATATTTGCCGACGTATTTATTGTAAATGAAAAGGTATAAAACCATGATTACAACGCCGGTAAGTAAACTAAATACCTTTAGGTAATATTTCGGCGTTAAAAAATATCCTATCAGAAGTATAAAATCGATTAAGAATACTTTTAATCCAATTTCAAACCCTACCCATATATCATGATTTTTATAACGACTCGTATAATTAGAATCGTCAACAACTGTTCCTTTTTTTTCGAGGTTAACGGCTCTTTGTATCTCGTGATTAAAATCTGAAAATGCCGACTCTTTTTTAACCGGCTTCAGATTATTATTATTAGTATTATTCATAATTAAATCTCCTATTTTTTCGCAAATAATTTTGCGATTTGAATTTGTAAATCGTTAATAAACTTCTCGTCTGTCGTTATATTTTTTATAGCTTCCTTGATTAAACTTTCGATATTAAGTTTCGTTAACTCAATACTGTTTTTTTCAAAATAGTTTTGCAATGCTATATTAATTATATCAGTTTTAGTTTTATTTTTCTTTTCGCTTTCTTTTTGCAATTCGTAATAAATTTCATTAGTAAAATTAACCGTAGTTTTTTTCATATATACTACTCCTTTTTATGATATTCCATACGTATATCTAATTATAACATTAAACACTATATAATTACTGAATTGTAATAATTGTAATATTCTTATATAGAATATCAAAGAATATTAATAATGTCAATATTTTACTATATTTAAAGCTTTTATGTATTACGCAAGGACGGCATTAAGTCCGACCTTGCGTGTGTCTAATTATGTATTTAAATGCGTAGCACTCTATATTATCTTTTGCTTTTACTTTTTTTATTATCTATTGGAACATCTTTAAATATGTCTTTAATTTTTTTAGTAAAGTCGTCTATGTTTTTAAAATCTGATAAATATAAATTGTAAGTTTCTTTATAGACTGACTTTACAAATGCTTTCTTAATTTCTTGATTAGTTTTTACAATTTGTTTTTTGGCTCGTTCAAGCTTTTCTTTCAATTTTGAAATATCAGTCTGCATAATAAAATCTCCTTTATAATTTTTTTATTTTGAAAGTTTTAAAACCTCTTTGCAATTAATTTTAGTATTATACCATGCCTTACTTATATAAGGTTTATATTTGACCGGCGGTAAGCTTGTTTTATTATCAATAATACATTCGTCTTTTAATATTTTAAACTGTATTTTTTCGTTAGACGACAAATATTTTAACAATGGTTTAGCTTTCGTCGGATTAATATTTAGTATTGCGTTTAATCCGGTAGGTATTGGTCTCGGTTGACTTACATAAATTATAGCTATTGTTAATAATAATAAAAAACTTAAAGCCGCTATTATCACATTTTTAAACATAATCACATCTCCTTAATTTAAATTTTAATTTGTCTATTTGGAATATATAAAGTATTTTTTACTTTGTCAATAGATTTCATTTTTTATTTTTGAAAAATAGAAAATAATTTTTTATTGAATTTTTAATTAAAAGTTTCATTCCGTCCCTTTATATTTTTTCTTAAGATATTGTTCAATTGCTTCACTGATTAAATCAGACATCGAAATTTTAGAAGCTCTCTTTTCGTATTTAACTTTCTCAAGAAATTCTTTTTGCTCTTGCGATAAATATATTAAAACAGTAGTTTTTTTGCCCTGTTCCTGCTCTTTAGTGTCTGCAACTTCCTGAATAAATTCTTTTTCGCTTTTAGATTTTTTAAATGCCATTTTTTGCCCCCTGTATAGTTATTAAATTATTAAGATTATCTATTATCTTACATTTATTATATTATCTTGATTACTTATTATTATACAACATTTTATTAATAATGTCAAGTTATTTTATTATTAAGATAATATATTATTTTATTATCGATATAATATTATTATATAGTTTTCGTATTTCTGCGGTCGCTTTTGGGTCCGCGTTTAATTCGCTTGCGCTTTGTCCGTCCTGTATGCTTCGTTTATATGCGACTCTTTCACATAAAGCCTCTTCTAAAAAATTTATTGAATATTCAGACATACAAAAATTGATAAAGTCTTTAGTTTCTCTTGTTAGGAACGGATTAGGCGGTATTCTATTTAAAATATAATATTCTTGAAAATTATTATAATCTTTTGCTTTTATCAATAGATTCTTAATCCTTTCTATTGAAAATAAATCAAGCTGTGAAACGTTTGTTATGATAAAAACAAAGTCGGCAATTAATAAAGCTTTTCTCATCTCGGTGCTGTCTCTGCCTCCGGTATCGATTATATTGATTATGTTTTTATCGTTGTTTTTTTCAATAGTTTCAATATTTCTTATAGTGAATTTGTTCTTTTCCCTTAAGTTATTAATGCTGGTTAGGCTTTCTTGTCGGTCCGCGTCTGTAAGGATAACGTTATATTTATTTCTTTGAAACTCTACGGCGATATTAAAACTTATCGTCGTCTTGCCCGTCCCGCCTTTTTCGTTTATAAAGATTAGATTCATAATTTTTTGCCCCCTGTATAGTTATTAAATTATTAAGATTATCTATTATCTTACATTTATTATATTATCTTGATTACTTATTATCTTATATATATTTACTGTATTATATATACTATCTTATTATTAATATAATCTATTATCTTAATAATGTCAAGTTATTTTAAATTCAGCTCCGTAGCTGGAGCTTGGGCGTTTAGCCTCCAGTTTTCCAATAACTCAGGAGCTTGCAGGATTTTTTTTTATCGATGACGAAAAGCTAAACTAATCGAAACTTTTAAGGGGATTTATCCCCCCCCTAACCATAAAAAAGTTTTCCAAAAGCGGCCGAACTTGCCATATGTTTATCGATGACGAAATTATGATAATTTCAAAAGAGATTTTCGCTTTTGTCTTTACTCCCCCTTTGCTAAGGGGGCTGGGGGGGGTTAGGTGCTTTT
>JAJZYP010000054.1 GCA_021798015.1 bacterium | reverse complement strand
CTGGTGCCCCCGACCGGAATCGAACCGATGACCAAAGGTTTAGGAAACCCAAGTTATGGATTATAACTTATTGATTTTATTTGTGTATTTATACCATATTAAAATTAGGTAGTAATATAGTAGTAATAATAAGCTAAGTACAATATTTATTATAAATTAATCACTTTTTTTAAAAAAGCTGTATAATTAACATATAGCATATTTTATTAATAAAATAAATTATTAATGCTAAAATTTATAATATCATAATTTATGGGTTATTATATGAAATCTTTAAATGAGATAAAAAATATTCTAAACGCAAATAAAGTTAAACTTAAAGAAAAATACTATATTTCGGAAATAGGTATTTTCGGTTCTTACGTTAGAGGTGAAGAAACGCCTAAAAGTGATGTAGATATTTTAGTTGAATTTGAAAAACCTGTTAGTCTTCTTACCGTATCTTCTTTAGAAAACTCTTTGTCTGATTTACTATGTGTAAAAGTTGACGTTGTCAGAAAAAGAAGCGTCCGCAAAGAACTTAAAGAAAATATATTAAACGAGACGATGAATTTATGAATAGGGATTTTAGGTTATATTTAGACGATATTATTAAATATATTGAAAAAGCGGAAAAATATACAAATAATCTCACTTATGAAGACTTTTTAAAAGACGATAAAACATCTGATGCCGTTATAAGATGCATTGAAGTATTAGGCGAGGCAAGCAATAAAATTCCCGATGAAATAAAAAATAAATATCCTATTCCGTGGCGGGATATAACCAATATGAGAAATAGAATTATTCACGGTTATTTTGATGTAGATAGGGAAGAAGTTTGGATTGCGGTGCAAAAAGATATGAAGGAATTAAAGCCGCTTATACAGAAAATTATTGCAGATTATCATTTAGACGACACTACATCAAACCCCTGAAGACGACACTTCTATCAAAGACTTAAGCGAAAGGTTAAGAATAACTAAATTATTTCTCCGGCTTTTCAATCCCGAACTTTTTTGCAAGAAACGATATGTATTGTTTTGCTATGCCGATAGCCCTTGCCGCCTTAGAAAAATTATAATCGTTTTCCTTCAACACTCCTTCCACCTTTTCTTTAGTCCATTCGGTTTTTTTGCCAGGCTTTAAGAATTTATAAGTCTCCCAATTCTTAATAAAAAAATAAGGTTCTTTTGGATTGTTATTCATCCCAAGCAGTCCTAATTCCAGAAATATCTCAACGGCTTTTTTAGCGAATTCTTGTTCTTCTGAAATACCCATAACAAATGCTATGGAAGGCAGATATATATGATTATTGGAAAAAAATATATTCGTTTTTTTACTAAGAGTTCCTTTTACTTGGATTTTTCCGCCATTATCGAGTCTTGCGGCAAATAAAACCAATTTAAGCCACGCAACGATTAATTTATCAGGTTTATTTTGATTTTTTAATTCCTTAATTTCCGACATCGAAAAAAAATCTAAAGGTATCCTTATATATTTTGATGCGTCAATATCAACATCTATATCTAAATGTTCCAATATATCTACATCTTATATATAACAAAAATAAATTTTAATGTCAATAAAATAATATGTTGACATTAAAAATAATATGATGTAAAGTTATATTAAGGACAAGTTAATAATAACTTTACATATATGGAAACAATAAACAATAACAAACAGATTAAAGGCTTATTAAATACTCGTGAAGCCGCTCGTTATCTCGGAATATGCTACAGGACTTTACAGAGGCTTATATACGATAGAAAAATAGCATTTATTAGGATTGATAGCAATTATAGATTTAAAATAACGGACTTGGATGATTTTATTGAAAGTCATAGGATTGGTTCCGTTAAAAATAAATTAGAGGAAATCAATAGGAATTTTTAATATAAATTTTTTCTGCAGATAACACCGATTGCCCCGGCAATGGCAATATCATTAAGATGACAGTTCTATGCTATGCAGGTAGATAAAAAAGCTGTCCGGAAGCCCTATGGAAGATCATTTTAAGAACAGACCGCTTACGGCCGTATCAGTTCTAATTTACTAATTGATACTAATCAAAAACAGAAATGTTGAAGGCGTCTAAAGTAGTTCTTAAAAGCTCATAGAGTAGCGCTATTTTGTGCGAAGCAGAAAGCGAATCGGATAAGCCCGATTTTTTAAGAAAGTGCATGGGCAGTCCGCAGATTCAAATCGGCAGTCCGCATTGGTATTGTTGATTTTGAAGTGGCTGCTGGCGACTTTCTCTATGTTATACATAGAAAAAGTCGCAAAATCGTGAAACATTTCGTTAATTGCGTCTAAATGGCGGTATTAACGGACATGAACATAATATATAAGTTCCGAAGTTTTTGGTCTGGCTTTGACCATCGCTATTGCGAAAACAAAGTTATGTATTTAACTGTCGCCAAAGCGATGTATAAGGAACGAATTATGGGAAAATTAAGCGAATTTTATAAGCAGCATCGGCGCTTATTCTTGGCGCAAAAGCACCAGAACACGCATCAGACAGAGAAATTTAAAGATATTGTTATGTTAAGATTTATTAATTATTGCGAAAGCCGGCGAATATATCACACGAAAGGAATTAATAAGCAAATCGCAATAGATTTTTTTAATACGCCGGAAATGCAATCCAAATCGTATGAATCTAAACGAAAATATTTTTTGATTATAAGGGAATTTTTTAAAAGGTTTTTAAACCAGGAACTAACTAAAGGCGGCATTTTAAAATGAGAAATGAAAAAGTTTTATCCATTAAAAATAATTCAAAAATAACTTATACGGCAAGGGAAATAGCCAACAATTACCTTCATCGCGGTTCTGCAACAAGGGAGAAAATTGAATCAACCCTGCACCTATTTAAAGACGGATACGGGATAAAGAGTTTGAAAAACTTAACGCAGGAGCATATAGATAAGGTCATTTTGTCTTTGCAGGATAAAACCCAAAACGGTATGTCTTTATCTAATGCAAATTCATACATCTCGTCCCTTAACAATATTATCAGGTATATCAATAATGACGGATTGTCTTTAATAAGGGCAAGCGACTACGGATTATCTCGGAATATATCGGAAAAAGACGGAATTAACAAGGAAAATAGCAGGGAAGCGGCGGAGGCTTATAAAGAATGGCTTAATCAGAAATACGCACAGACAAGAGACTTGGGATATGAAGCTTTGAAGCATGCGGTTTCTATTCAGTCCGCAAATCTACGACTTAGAGAAAGTTTGCTTATCAAACTGCAAAATAAAGACTTATTTCAAAACATATTAAAAATATCTGAAAAAGGCGACGGCAGTAAAAATTCAAGGGCAAGGGAAATTAAATTAAACCCCGAACAAAAGGATTCTCTTTTAGAGGCAAGGCAATTTTTAAAAGATAATAATCTTAAAAATCTAAATATCGGCACAATTAAACAGGGGCGGGATTTTGCGAACAACGCCCTAAAATCTTTTCGTCAGGAAACAGGTCAAAGCTTTCACTATCACGGAGAACGACATTATGCAGCTCATGAGGTATACAAAGAAGCTTGGCAGGCAAAAGGAAACGATATCGAGTGCAGGGCAAGAACAAGGGAAACCAAGCAAGACTGGCAGAATAGAATTATATCGGAAACAGGATTAAACAAAGCCGAGTTCACTAAATTGGACAAAGAAATCAGGCAGGAAATAAGCATAGATTTGGGACACGAAAGAATAGAAATAACCTCAAGATACCTCGGGTAATTAAATTAATATGAAAGAGACGTCTAAAAAATTTATCGAGAATAGGCTTAAAGGGATAATCTGGAGGCCGTATAAGGTTTTAAAACGCAACCCGGGACACGTAACCCTGTGCGAAGTCCCTGTAATACCGGGACCAGAGATACAAAAAATGGCATCAAAATACTGCCACGAAAGGATTGTTTTTAAACTTAGGGACGAAAAAGAGGCTCATTGGGAGTCTTATATTGAATGGGAGAGAAAAGAATTAAAGAAAATAAGAAGAAGGCGTAAAAGAAAGGCAAAGAAAAGGAGAAAAAGAATTTTAAAGACAATATATCGGGGCTTTGCCCCGAACCCCACTTCCTTTGGCGTCAAAGGAAGTGAAAGCGGTTGGGTATTATAAAAACATAACAAATATAACTGTGTTTGTACAGCCTATAAAAATTAATAACAATTTATTAAGTCTATTATATTAATGTATAAAAAATATTTATTATGGCTGTTAACAGTAATATTTTTGGAACATTATGCGAAATATATAAAGATTATATGGAAAATCGTAATTTGTTCTATGATTTAATTTAAAAAAATATTATAATTACAACATCCAACACACAATTAAAAAAATATTTGAATAAAACGACAAAATTTTTTTGATATTCTTTTGTTCTAGTTTTATTAATTTTATGGTTTTCCAAATTTAACAAAAATGGAATTTTATCAATAGGTTATGATATTTAATAATGACAGTGGTTTTAGGTTTCAATTTTAATTTTGATTTTTTTAAGAATCTCAGATAAATCTTTAGCAAGAACAAATATTAAATTATTTATATTTTTTAATTAGCTTAAAATATTCTTAAAAAGGTATATAAGTTGTTTAAAGTTGACCCAAAATCCAGATTTATAAGATATCCTGGTGGGAAACAAAGATTGTTATCTTATATTATGCCACATCTCCCAAACCCTGAAGCCATAAAAGGGTTTTTTATTGAGCCTTTTGTTGGCGGCGGCTCCGTTTTTTTTTGCATTAGCGCCACGAAAGGCGTTACTATCGGATGTTAATCCTGTTTTAATGGACTTATATAAAGGATTAAAAAGATATCCATTGAAGGTATGGGAACTATTTAAAGACTTTCCTGTAACAAAGGAAGGTTACTATCGAGTGCGGGATTTTCAAGAAAAAGATAACTTGGTATATAGGGCGGCCAGGACACTTTATTTAAATCGAACATGCTTTAAGGGAATGTGGAGAGAAAATTCGAATGGACAATTTAATGTGGGTTATGGCGGTCAGGATAGACGATGGGTTGTCAATCAAGATACTTTATTATCTGTATCCGAATTTTTAAAACGAGCTAAATTAATAAACAGCGATTTTGAGGAAGTAATAGAATCCTGCATCAAAGAAGATTTTATTTTTTTAGATCCGCCTTATAAGCCCGGTGCAAAAGACTCCAACATAGCCATTATGTTTACTCTAAATTTAGTTATGATAGCCACAAAAGATTAGCAAGTAGCTTAAATCAGGCTACCAAAAGAGGCATAAAATGGGCGATGACTACATCAGATCACAAAGATATTGTCTGTTTGTTTCATAGATGCAGGATTATACCGTTTGCAAAAGGAACAGGACATAGGCCTGGAATATTATCGAAAAACTCGGGAGAAGTGCTAATATGCAATTATTAGGAGAGAATCTATGGAAAAATTTTTAGAAGAGGCAGCTAGTCAAAACCATCCTTTGCGAATTTTAAAAGAGTTTTTGGAAAAAGAAGAATCTTTTGAAAAAAGCAAACAATACGACCAGATGAGATTCGTTGGTTATGTTTTGGATATGGGCTATGATGAAATTATTATAATTACAAGCGATCCCTTCAAGATAGCTGTTGGTGGAGTGCCTCGCAATTCACTTCTTATAATGTGTCCTGCCACCTATAAAAATGATAATTTTGTAATTCCGCCACATTTTACTCTTTTACGCGTTTTGGATTCTGCTTCGACGCCCTTATCCGGCGAGGTTCAACAAACATATTTTGAACTTCAAAAGAAATCAATGCCCGAACTTGATGTGTTTACTCAAAGCGAATTACAGTGGGGTGCTCTTAAAACCGGAGTGCTCGGCATGTATTATCCGCATCCATATAATCTTAACGAAGTTGAATTTTCCGGCGATTTAAACAATTTTGTTAGCGCGCATAAATACCTCGTATATGCACCGGACGATAAGCTACTCGACTTAGTTAATAATTCTCTTGTTCCTAATAAACATAGATTTCAAATTGGAAAGTTAAGATTTACGGAGTGTCGTCTTCCATTGCCCAATAAAAAACAACCCGATGTTGATATTGTTCTTTCAACAGATGATTTTCTTGGCTGTAGAACTGCTATGTTTGGCAAAACACGCCTTGGAAAAAGTAATGTGGTAAAATTAATCGTTCAGAGTTTAATTGAAACTACAAAAACAACAGGGAATGTTGGGCAGTTAATTTTTGATATCAATGGAGAATATGCAAACGATAATCCGCAAGATGATAATAGATCAATAGCGACCGCTTATCCGGATGTTTGTTCGATATATGCGTTGACTCCTAAACCTAATACCCCGTCTAAGCCATTAAAGTTAAACTTTTATGAAAACCCGAGCCAATCTAAAATGGTTCTCACAAGTCTTTTAAGGGATGCCGGTCGAACGTCAGGATATATAGAAACATTTAACAGCGTTGAATTACCTGTTTTAGGAGAAGTATGTCAACTTGTTGGGGGAAGTGACAAGATACGAGCGACTAGAAAATTGCAAACCTATTGGGCTGTGCTAAGAAAAGCAGGATATCTAGTAGATGAGGCGGGATTGAGGAAATTAGCGCCAACCGGTAAGGTATCAAGTCAGTTTAATCCTGGATTCAAAGAAGAATTAAGGAATGCGGCATATAATAGCGAAAATTCAAAGGTTCCAAATCCACCAAGCAATTTAGGTGAATTAGTTAGAGAACTGGAGATAATAGCTAGATTCAGGAGAGGCAATAGCTATAAAAAAATATTTACTTTCCATAATTTTTATCCCAATAGAATTATCTCGAGAGAAAGCGGGTGGCTTGAATTCAAAGAATCTTTTAATTGGGGTTCAAAAGATGGGTATGCAAAAACTATGGCAGCATTTGCTAATAATAACGGAGGTTACATCGTTTTTGGTGTTAAAGACAGTCCTAAAGAAATAATCGGATTAAGAAATAATAATTTTGATAATTTCGATGAAGCAAAAATGTCCGGTTATATTAATGAAAGTTTTTCTCCGGAAATAATATTTGAAAAATTTGTCATTCAAGCTCAGTCAAGAAATATAGGTATATTGTTTATTCATAAAGCAAGATATAAACCCATTATTTGTTGCAGAAATGCGGGTATTCTTAAAGAATCTGACATATATTATAGATATAGCGGAAGAAGTGAAAAGATTAAATACCCCGAACTTAAATTAATAATTGAGCAAGCATTAGAAGATGAAAAAAAAAGTTGGTGGGAACATTTTGAAAAAATATCTAAAATTGGGACAACCAATGCTGCTATTCTTGATTTAAACAGTGGTGAAATTAATGGACATGCCGGCACATTGGTTATAGATAAGAAATTAATTCCTAAATTGAAATTTATTAAGGAAGGGGTTTTTAGAGAAGGAGGGAAACCGGTATTGAAGTTGATAGGAGATGTAAAACCCGTTTCTATAACTCCTGTTCCCGGTAATACAAAATACATTAATGCCGCCGCTATAAAAATTACGAATGATCTAGGTGCTCCTATAGTGAGATTAGCGGAAGAAGAATTTTTTAAAAAATATCCGATAGATTATAAATCTTTGATTAAAAATCTACATGAAAAATATTCAAATTTTAAAGTGAATAATTTTTTCTATAATATATTAAAAGAATTTAAGGAAAATAAAAGATTATGTTGGATACGCACCCTTAATCCAAATAATCCAAAAAGTGCAAAAACTTATTTTTATAGTTTAGAAGTTTTAGAAGAATTTGATAAATATTATCAAAATAATTTAATAAAAACTTAAAACAGCTCTTTTCTAATCGTTATTTTTCTGTTTTAAATCCTATCTTTCTTGCTGGTTTTTCCGGCGGAGACATTAATTCTTTTATGGCATTGAAAACGATTTTAAATTGAGAATCGTATTTCTTTTCCATTTCTTCGATTTTTTGCTTAAGGTCTTTATGAGAGATAAGCATTTCCCTTAATTTCACAAATGCCCTGACGACGAAGATGCTCATCTCAACCGCTCTGGACGAGTTAAGAATCGTTGCCGCCATAATTGCACCGTGTTCAGTGAAAGCATAGGGCAAATATTTAGAATGTTGCCCGCGTCCTTTTTTTAAGGTCGCAATTTGCGACCTTAAAAAGTCGACTTCTTCTTTTGTAAGGACAAACATAAAATCTTCAGGAAAGCGGTCTATATTCCGTCTGACCTGCTCGTTCAATCTTTTAGTAGAAACGCCGTATAATTCTGCAAGGTCGCTGTCGAGCATAACTTTCTTATTGCGAATAAAATAGATTTTATTTTCGATAAATTCAACGGGAATATTATAATTTGACATATTTAAAATAGTATAAGATATTTTCATAATTTACAACTTTTTATTTCTTTCATTTATAAACTTTAAACTATATATTTTTTGTGCTTTAAAAAGCAACGCTTTTTTACGAAAAAATATGAAGGCATGCTTCTTTAAGGTCGTTTAAAGTTTATATTCCATACCTCGTCAACCGCCTTTTTAAGCGTATCCGGCACAAGATGAGAATACCTTTTTGTCATCTGCGTCGTTCTATGTCCCAACAGTTCCCCTGTAATATAAAGCGACGTCCCGTTCATTACCATTTTACTTGCGAATACGTGCCGCAAGTCGTGGATACGCAAGTCTTTCAGCCCCGCATTACGGCAGGCCGTATGGAAAGAACGCTTAAAATCGGTTAATTTTTTTCCTGCTTTATCGGCAAAAACGTATTCAGATTTTTTATCGATATTGCCCAGCAGTTTTTTTAAGGGTTTTGAGATAGGAATATACCTGTCATACTTGGTTTTAGTGCCTTTAATCGCTATTACATCGTTTTGTAAATCCACATTCTCCCATTTTAAATTTAATACTTCGCCTTTGCGGCAACCGGTAAAAATTAAAAAGGTTATTAAATCGCGGGTAAGCTCATTTGTAGCACCGGAAATTAACTTTTTGATATCTTCATCATTAAGGGTTTTAAGCCTGCTTAATTCGTTTAATTTCTTAATTCCGGCGCAAGGATTTTTATCAATAAAATCTTTCTTTATACAGTAGTTAAAGAAATGGTGCAATACAGCTATTTCAAGATTCACAGAATGATAAGATATTTCGCTATCCCCCTTTTGTCGATTTTTAGGATAATTAGCAATTTTCATCTTTCTACTTCCCTGATATTCTTCGATATCTATTTGCTTTATGTTATTAATTTGTTTATTATTAAAAAACGGCAGGAAATTTTTTGAAGCCACAATCGACCTGTTTATAGTTGCTTGTGATGATGTAAGATTTTTTAAGTAATCTTGATGAAATATACTGCCGAATATATTATTGCTGTTATTTAAACAGGGTAAATCATATTTTTGCCTTGCTAAATCTGTTTGAATGGATTCGGCGATTAACTGTGCCGATTTCTTATCGGTTGTTTTGGTAGTCCCCTGATATCGTTTGCCTTTATGCGATATACTGTAATACCAGATATCGCCGCTTTTTTTCCTGTAAATAGAAGCCATTTTTTATAGTAGTAAATAGTAGTAATATGGTAGTAAAAATACGTCATTTCTATACATATTTATACATTTTTATGCGTATCTTTGTCAAGAGGTATTTTGCCTGATAGGCTTATTTACTGCGGTTTAGAGTGGTGCCCCCGACCGGAATCGAACCGATGACCAAAGGTTTAGGAAACCTCTGCTCTATCCTTCTGAGCTACGGGGGCAGGTAAAAAGTGAATGATATAAAACGGCAAAAAATGATTATTTAATTTGCGTTATGCCGAACTATTATATATAATTAATAATATAAAATCAATTATTAAAGTATACCCAAAATTGCCGATAGAAACTGTTAAAATGGCTTTAAGGTTATATTAACACTGGATTCCCGCCTACGCGGGAATGACACCCGTTAGGTGAAATCTTAAATCCCCGCAAAGTCATTCCTGCGAAAGCAGGAATCCAGAAAAATAATTTTCTATCGGCAATTTTGGGGTATAGTAATAACAAGCACGCTAACGACATAACTGCCTTAACCGCAATTTTGCTATATTGCAAATCTAAAAGCGCCCATAGCTCAGCTGGATAGAGCGTCAGACTACGAATCTGCAGGCCGGGGGTTCGAATCCCTCTGGGCGCACCACTCTAAAACGCTGTATTCCTTTCAGGGATGTAATTTTAAAATATAATATGGGAGGCAGTTTTAATGCATAAAATAGAAAAAATGATTAAAAGAGCAAGAAATGCATGAGTTCATGGCGGTTCTTAAAAATTAACGCCCCGCCGCAAATTTAGGCGGGAAGTTAATTTTTATCTATCTATCTATCTATCTATCTATTCATCATCATCATTTTTTCATGGAGCATCATCATTTTTTCGCGAAGCATTTTCATCATTCCGCGCATCATCATCATTTTATGCTTCATTTTCATTTTGTATGCTTTTAGCATCATTTTTCTTAAGCTTGTGTATTTTATTTTCTGCGAAGCGTTTAATAAGCGATATGCTTTTATGTGGAACGGAATCATTTCGTAGCCCAGATAAGTTTCGGCGTTCCCTACAGCCTGAACATCCGTTATCAGTCCTTTAATGCTGGGATTTTCCTGTTTGGCTGCCGTCCTGTATTGCCTTATCGCATTCTTTAATGCCATTGTTCCAACCTTGGTTTTCTGAAGCATCTCTTTTTTTAAAACTTTGCCTTCTTTTATCTGAGCAGGGGTTAAATCCAAGGCCTTTGCATGCTTCACTACCCACATCGGTCCAGGGTGATATTTGTAAAAAATGGGAATAAAACCCAGCGAATGACGCTTAAAAAACATCACCATTTTCCTAAATTTTCTCATTTTCTCAATTTTCGTCATCCCTTTTCCATTCATCATTTTAGCCTCGGATTTAACGGTAAAAGTGAAAATGGCCGCCATTAAGAGCATAATCGAAAATAGTAAAATCTTTTTAAACATTTCGAGCCTCCAATTTAAAGAAATTAATTTATTTTATCGAAAAATCGCAAGAAGACCACCTCTTCTACAAGAAGGGGATGAATTGCAACCCCTTGTATTTAATTAAATTAACCGATCCTGTTTTAACCGGTTTTGGAAAATTACCGAGTTTAATATATTTTCCCATGTTTTGAATACCCTTAACGATATGTAGTTTACCCGCAAAACTAATTAAATCCCCGGCTGGAACTTATATCTCAGTTTCCTGACCGACGGTTTAAAGCCCTTTCTGTTAAGCTGAATAGCCCTATTGTTCCTGCGGGTAAAAGAACCCGTTAGAGAATATCCGCCCTCTTTTGTGTATTCCCGCCTGCAATTACAAACGCATCGTTAGCGTGAGACTTTGGCAATTTTAACGCTATCCTCGCGGACTTAGTCAGATAGCCGTAAGTAATATTAACAATATTGCCGAGTTCTCTTAATTTATCGACTATCTTCCAGCGAAGGATAGAGATAACGGTTTCCGCCCGCGCTTAATACGAATACTAACGTTGCACTTTTAAAGTTCCCCGTTAGCCTGGATTGGTTCTCTTCGGGGTTGTTATTAACCGTTTTTAAGTCCGTATCACTAAGAGTTTCCTCTTTGTTTAAATACGGACCACAGTTGCTGCGGACTAGAGAATTATCCGTAGGTGTGTCGGTTAGCCTTCTTGTTAATAACTTCTGCGTTTTTTTCATAATTAACGCCCCCTAATCAACCGGTTACCCTTAAGCCTCGCGGCTCAAGCCCCGCTCCGTGAGGGCGGAGTGATTGACGTTATTTCGTTTCGCATATTCAACTACACTAAATTATATCACATAAATTTTAAAAACGATTTGCCCTATATTTTTATATTTTTCTTATTTTTAATTGTCCAGTTGTGAATTATTTCTATGGCTTGGACAAGCTCGTTACCCGCTTTAGTAAGACTGTATTCGACCCTTATCGGTTTAATCGAAATAATTTTTCTATTAACCGCTCCTATAGCTTCCAAAACTTCAAGCCTTTTAGACAATTCTCTGGCAGAGATTCCTTCCATATTTTTCTTTATCTGATTAAATCTTAATTTGGAGGCGGAAAGTTCTTTAATTATAATTAATGACCATTTATTGGCAAGTATTTTAAAGGCTTCCTGCGCGGGACAGAAAGCTTCTTTTTTGTTATTTTCCATAGCTATTTAAATTTATCAAAGATGTTAATAATAATTTATCGCGACGCAACGCAATATAACGCATAGCGAACGATAATAAATTATAAGATTTGAGTCGTTATCTACATTACCACATTTCAATATATATTGTCAATTAAGTATATTTTTATATACTTAATAGTAATAAAATTCCTAATTGACATAATATACCTAACAACTTATAATTATCGTATCCATGGGATAAGGCGCCTAAAACAACTTAAATTAAAACAACTTAAATTAAAACTTAAATTAAAGATTATTAAGGAGGTAAATCGAATGGCTCATTTAAAAAAAAATTACCGAAAACTCACCGTTAGAAATTAAGGAAGGCAAGTTCCCTATTTATATTTGCAGGTGCCAGTTATCCAAGAACTTGCCTTATTGCGATGGAACGTATCAATGTATAAAGGATGAAGAAGGGCCAAATGCTTTATATGTTTATGAAGAGGATAAGAGGATAAAGTTATAAGTAAAGCATATTAATTTCCCATGCCGCGGCCATATGACAGGCGGCCGGGTGAAAGAAAGAAGGGTAAAATTATAATTTAAAAACATTAAATTAATTAAAGAGGTCAAAAATGAAAAAAGAATCCATAAGTTTATTTTTTTTAAGGTTTGTGCTGTTTCTCAGTTTTTTTTACCATGGGACGGGAATTTTATTTGATTGGTTTGACGGACCAGGTATAGCCGGTTTTGCAGGGTATATGCATTTCCCAACCATTATAGCGGCATTAGTTGGCATAGCCGAAACAACTGGAAGCCTTGCGATGATAAGCGGAATATTGACAAGAATAGGGGCGTTAAACATAATGCTTGTAATGCTCGGCGCTATATTTATATTCCATCTGCCGCACGGGTTCAATATAATGGCTGGCGGTTACGAATATGCTTTAACGGAATTTACCGTAGCATTGAGCATTTTCATAATGGGGCAGGGCGAATATACGTTGACGGCCTTCGTAACTAAAAACGCGCCCTTCATTTTACAGTAATAGCCTCAATCCTGCGTTAGAATTACCGAATAATAGAAA
>JAJZYP010000053.1 GCA_021798015.1 bacterium | reverse complement strand
TAGCAGAAGATATTTGTTATCCCAGAATCACAAAAGTGATTCATGGTTATAAAAACAGGTCTGGAGAGAATATCGAAAAGGCTGGGGGCAATCTTAAATATTTTAGAACTGCTTTTGTAAAGAATTCCATTAGTAGAGATGATTTAAAAATTAGGATCACTGGCGAATGTATGGAAATGCTTTGTTTGAGGGAAGGTATTTTTGAAGAAGTGAAAGCCACGTCTGAATACCGTATTTTTGAGCATAATGGCAGAGTGATGGGGGTTTATTACGCGCTGGAGCGGGACGGTTTAAATCTGTTAAAGAAAGAACTGGATAAAATAAAAGGTGATAAGATTTTATACTGTTTTACCCTTGATCCGCTCGGATTGGACAAAAATGATTTTATTGATTGGGAGGGTGTATCTTTGGAAGCCATACCTCAGCCGATTTTAGACATTTATAAAGGAATTTACAATTTATGAGACAAAATATTTTTCTAAAAAATTTTCAAGAAAAAGCCGTTAATCAATTAACAGAAAGCGCTAAGATTTTTATGGTTGCCAAAGAAATAGGACAAAAAATTATTTTTCAATCGCCGACCGGCAGCGGCAAAACGATTATAATGGCAAATGCCATAGCACAATTAATTGAAGAATGTAAAACTAACATCAAAATCGACACCGCTTTTTTGTGGCTCTCTATAGGCAAAGGCGAATTACATTTGCAAAGTATGAGGACTTTGAAGAAAGTGTTTGATGTTTTCCCGACAGTGAGCTTAATTGACAATGAATTTACCGGCAACCGTGAATGGGTTAGAAGTTATGAAGTAGTAATAGGAAATTGGGAAAAATTGCGCATCAAAAAAGACGGCGAGTGGAAAAATGTAATAATGAAAGATGGAGAGAGGTTTAATTTTCGCCAAGTTTTGCAAACAACTAAAGAAAAAAGAAAACTGATTTTAATTATCGATGAAAGCCATGTCGGTAAATCTACCGAGAGAACACAGGAATTACTTAATGAAATAAAAGCAGACTTGATCATCGAGATGAGCGCAACGCCGTCTATTGAGGCAACATTGGAAGATTATCAAAAAGGATATTGGCAAAGTGCCCCAGTTACCGAAGACAGTAATTTGGTTTTGCCTTCCGCACATACTAAAGGAGTGCATATTCGTATTGAACCTAAAATGGTGATTAGTGAAGGTCTGATAAAAAAAGAATTGTTGATTAATCCCAAAATTGATGAAATAACAGATGATGAGGCGGATTCGCAAGAGATAGTTTTGAAGACCGCATATAAAAAGCGATTGGAATTGAAAAAACTTTTTGAAGCTGAAAAATCAAACATTAATCCGCTTGTTTTGGTACAGATACCGACAGCGGAAGCAGGTGAAGATAAAATAATGGCGGTCAAAAAGTTCTTGGCTGATAAAGGTTTAATAGAGCGAAAGAATGGGCAAGGAAATGGCAAGCTTGCTATTTGGTTATCGGATCAAAAGTCAGAAACATTGGATTGGGTGGCGGAGCCAGACAACGAAATTGAATTTTTAATTTTCAAACAAGCAATTGATACTGGTTGGGATTGTCCACGCGCGCATATTTTAGTTAAGTTTAGGGAATCGCACAGCGAAACTTTTGAAATCCAGACCGTTGGTCGTATTTTACGCATGCCAGAGCAAAAACATTACGCCAACGAGGACTTAAATCGTGGATATATTTATACCAATGTGCAGAGTATTATCGTTAAAAAGGAAGAATACAATCCGAATATTATTAAGCATTTAAAATCCGTACGCAAGGCTTGCTATAAAGATATAAAATTGACTTCATATTATAAATCGCGCGTGGATTACGGCGATATTACGTCCAGTTTTTCGCTTGTATTTGAAAAATTGGCTTGCGAATATTTTGGATTAAATGACGATCATGCTTTTTTTGCCCAAAATGTTAAGAAAGTTGAGGATGCTGGCATAATCATCGATGTGAAAAAATATCAACAAGATATAATCGCCAATGCTAAAATTGAAGGAGAAAGTTTTGATGAAATTGAGGGCAAGATTGATTCCGATGCGCGTGCTCGACTCACAATTGCGGGGAATGATTTGCAGGCATTGTTTGAGCAGATTATCAAAGATCATCTCGGTTCGTTTAAAAATATCAAAAGATCAGTGCCTATAGTAAAAACTGCAATTTATACTTGGTTTAGGAAATATCTCGACTCAAAAGTATGGCCAGAAGAAATGATTATCGTGCAAATGATTTTTGTCCATAATAGCAATAGAAAAAAATTTGAAGAAATCTTGGCGAGTACAATTGAAAAATACAAAGCTATTCGCGAGAAAGAAATACTTAAAAGAGTTGAAAAAAGCGAGCAATGGAATAATTTTGAAATCGCAAAAGAGAGCTTTTTTAACCAAAATACAGATGAGCGGACGGAGCATGAAAAATATGTCTATGAGCCATGTTATTTAAACACATCGCGTCTTATACCCGAAAGGAAATTTGAAAAGTTTTTAGATGAAAATAGCGACAAAATAGTTTGGTGGTGGAAAAACGGCGAAAGTAATCAGGATTATTTTGGTATCAAATATGAATACCCTGCAAGTGTTATCCATACTTTCTATCCAGACTATCTTGTGCAATTAACTGACGGACGATTGGGTATTTTTGAAACAAAAGATATAGGGGATCGCGACGGCGGAACATATACAAAAGCTAAAGCCGAAAAGTTACAAGAATTTATCAAAGAGCAACAAGGTGGAAAACTTTTCGGGGGTATTGTAATCGGAAAGAGTGATGGCTGGAAAATAAATCAGAAAGAAATATATGAATGGAGTAAGTGCGAAAAGAACGATTGGAGTGATTGGGAAATGTTAAGATTTTAAACTTATTAAAATTTTAAAATATTATTTTTATAAATTATATAATATTTATATTATTTTAAGAAAAATTATGATAAACAAAAATATCCATTAAAAGCTAACGTAAAATTATGAACGTCCGCAAGGTATCCGATATGTTCGGCAATATTATATTTTCTTTATTAGATCCAAGTGTATCTTCTTTCTTTGATTCAACCCCAGTTTGTTTTAAAAAACAACACGAAAATGGCGTCAAACCAGTTAGAAAAGCAATTGAAGACAATCCTATAAATCAATTAATAACACTAAAAAAATCATTAATCAGGAATGCTTTTCTTTGCGGATGTTTAGATTTTACCGAAGATTTGACAATAGAATATTTGATTATTGGATATGGTAAAAAAAGAGGCTGTGGCACGGATGTATCGCAAGTTGAATATGCCATAGGGAATAATAATTCCGTGAATGTTGTGCCAGAAACTAAAAATAGAATAAATCAACATGTCTCGCAGGCATCAAGAAATGAGGCGATTATATTTCATAATCATCCTAAAAACCAGATTAATATCTTATTAGATAATATTCCGTTAGCTTCTTCTCCTGATAGCGATACTCTTTTAAGAAACAAATATTTAGAACCGCTAATTTTGTTTAAGGCATTATTTAACAAGGGTTCTATCCGATTTTATCTCGGAGAGAACGGGTTTGCGAGAGAATATAGCACTCCAAATATATTGAAATTATTGAATTTAGTAGGAATAAACCATGAGAGGAACAAAAGAGTTTGAATTTTTAGCAGATGCTCCAATCGCATCTGAAGCGGAAGATGTACTAAATTTTTCGGTTCACGCAAAAGAAATTGCGAATCAAGTGCAAAAATGGTTCGATAAAAACGAAAAAGACAGGAAAGAGAGTTTTGTTATAGGCGTTGAAGGCGAATGGGGAGTGGGTAAAACGTCTTTAATTAATTTAATCAAAAAAGAGATAAATGAATATAATAAAAATAAAAACATAATAAATATTATTGATTTTAATCCATGGAATTTCTCGAACATAGATGCTCTTATTCTGGAATTTTTTCACTCCATCAATTATAGTTTAGATAATAAGCAATTAAAAAAGTTGTCAAAAAATTATATAAAAGCTATCCTCAGTGGGAGTAAAATTAAAACTGGAATACAAATATTTAAGATAAATATTGAATGGCAAAGCAAGGAAATAAAATTCAATGATAAGCCGTTGCAAAAACAAAAAGAAGAAATCGATAAAATATTTAACGATAAACGAATTATAATCATTATCGATGATATAGATAGATTGGATTTATTAGAAACAAATATGATTTTTAAATTAATAAAAAGAACGGCAAACTTTCCCAATACCGTATTTTTGCTAGCCTATGATAGAAAGAAACTGTCTGAAAAAATAACCAAAGATGGTTATCCCGGCGAAGAATATCTTGAAAAAATAATCCAATTATCATATTCGCTTACTGTTTCTATACATGAACAAAACCTATATGAAGGATTATGGGGCAATATAAGGAATATAATTTCCGATGATTTTAAATATGTGAATGAGGCGAAATTTGGGGACGCTGTTCGAAAAATTATTTATCTCATCAATATCAGGGAAGTAAAACAATACATAAATTTAATTAAGTCTGATTGGAAAACATATATTTCAAGACATAATAATGCCGAACCTATTAATTCTAAAATTAATTTAACTGATTTTCTTATTATTAGATTAATAAAAGCACTTGCTCCTGAATTTTTTAAGTCTATAAGAAAAAATAGGGACTTTTTTGTATCTGAAAGCGATAAACATTGGAATGAGAGAGATGTCGCCACTAGAAATTTCTTACAATTGTCCGGAATTCGCTTCATCATGCAAGAACCAATATTTGAAATTTGCAAATTACTCTTTCCAAAACTCATCCAAAATAGTAAAAATCAACCACTTAACCCAGAGGATAAAGATATTCACAGAAATAATGTTTTCGATTTATACTTTTATATTAATAAGGAATGGTAATTCTTAGATTTCATAGGTTGTAAAGCATTAATAAAAATAAATAAATTAGAATTAATCAAGGATAACAAGAATGTGTCCGAATAAAGCCGAATCCCAATCAGTCGAATTCAAAGAAAGCTGGCGGGACGAAAACCTGAAGTCATTGTGCGCTTTTGCAAATACCGAAGGCGGACGGCTTGTAGTCGGCGTGGATAATGACGGTAATACCGTGGGCATTAAAAACTCTAAAAAACTTCTCGAAGATTTGCCTAATAAAATAAACGATATTTTGGGCATAGTTCCGGATATTAAGCTATCGAGAAAACAGAATAAAGAGATTATAACTATAAAAGTGGATTATTCATATGCGCCGGTATCGTATCATGGAAGATTTTACATAAGAAGCGGCAGCACTAATCAGGAATTAAAAGGAAAAGAACTTACTAAATTTATGCTTTCTAAATCCGGAAAAGATTGGGAAGAATATATAGAGACAAGCAGTTCCAACGACGATATTAACCTTGAAACCGTTGAAATGTTTAAAAGAATTGCGGCTAAAAGGTTATCCTTAATAAAGCAGGAAAAGGATCATCATGCGCTTCTCGAAAAATTAAATTTAATAGAGAACGGCAAATTAAGAAGGGCGGGGATTTTACTATTCGGCAAAAATCCCAAAAAATATTTCACCGGGGCATATATAAAAGTCGGCAAATTTTTATCGGATACGGATGTTATAAGTTCGGACGATATCTTAGGCAATCTTTTTGAACAGGTAGAAAAGACTTTAGATTTATTAAAATCCAAGTATCTCGTTTCTTTGATAGGCTACAAGGGGCTATACAGGAACGAAACCCTTGAATATCCAGAAGAAGCATTGAGGGAAGCAATAACCAATGCTGTTGTGCATAGAGATTATGTCGGGGCGCACACGCAGATAAAGGTATATCCCGATAGATTGGTTTTATGGAATGAAGGAGGACTGCCTTCGGGCATTAAAATCGAGGATTTAAAAAAATCCCATGCTTCAAAACCGCGAAATGAATTAATTGCCGACGTGTTTTTTAAAGCGGGTTTAATCGAAACGTGGGGAAGGGGAACGGTTAAGATAATGGACGAATGTAAAAAAGCGGGACTGCCCGAACCGGAATTTAAAGAAGAATTCGGCGGCTTTTCGGTATATTTTTATAAGAAAACTGATTTCTATTCCGAAGATAATTTAAAAAAATTAGGATTAAATCAGAGGCAGATAAAATTAGCCTTTTATATAAAAGAGAAAAAAAGCGCAAATTTATCTTCCTTAGGAGGAATAATATCCGATGTCTCAAAAAAAACCCTTTACAGAGATTTACGGGAACTTGTGGACAAGAACGTCTTAATAGCGACCGGCGCTAAGAAGCTAAGAATATATGAACCCGTAAAATAATTTGTTATCGGACATTTATCGGACATTTATCGGACATTTATCGGACATTTGTTAAAAGTTTAATACCTTGACATCTTTAATTACATTAGGGCTTAAACATAGGGCTTGGCAGAGCTTGACAGAATTGATTTACACGACTATACTATAACTACCCAGATTGATTGCTTTTGCAAGCATTAAAACATTAAATAAGAAAATACAATTTCGGATACAGTTAATTTTTAATAATCTTAATTAATTAATAAAATTAATAAGTTGCAAAATGATATATTGAGCTTCCCAAGCTTGGTGTCGCGGGTTCGAACCCCGTTGCCCGCTCCATTAAATAAAATCCTAAAAAATGTTATAATAACAACCATTATGACATTGTTTAATCTTGTTTCGGAAAATAGTCCTACAGGTGATCAGCCAAAGGCAATAGATTCGTTAATTAAAGGGATAAGGGATAATAACTTTAAATACCAGACACTTTTGGGCGTTACAGGTTCGGGAAAGACATTTACGATGGCTCAGGTTATCAAAGAACTTGAAAGACCGGCTTTAATAATTGCGCCTAATAAAACCCTTGCAGGACAGCTTTATTCCGAATTTAAAGCACTGTTTCCAGAAAGCGCCGTCGAGTTTTTTATAAGTTATTACGATTATTATCAGCCGGAGGCATATGTTCCGTCAAAAGACCTTTATATAGAAAAAGATTCCGCTATTAACGACCAGATAGATAAAATGAAGCATTCGGCAACCCGTTCTATTCTTTCAAGGAGGGATGTTATCGTTATTGCTTCCGTTTCCTGCATATATGGGCTTGGTTCGCCGCAAAGCTATAGAAATATGCTCCTTGAGCTAAAAAAAGGGGATGAAATCAATTTGAGCGATATTTTGGATAAGCTGACCGAGATAAGATACGAAAGAAACGATGTAGATTTTCACAGAGGGACATTCAGGGTGAGAGGGGATATAATCGACATTTTTCCAGCTTACGAAGAAGAGGTTGCAATAAGAATAGAGTTTTTTGGAAACGAAGTTTCTTTAATAGCGGAGATTGACCCGCTTAGAGGCGCAATTATAAGGAGACTTTCAAAGGTTGCAATCTATCCCGCATCGCATTATGTCGCAGATGAGGTAACCTTGCAGGGCGCCGTTAAGTCCATTAAGGGAGAGCTGAAAGAAAGATTGATAGAACTTAAATCCTTAGGCAAGCTTGTCGAGGCGCAGAGGCTTGAGCAGAGGACTATGTACGACCTCGAAATGATTCAAGAAATGGGCTATTGTTCCGGTATCGAAAATTACTCAAGGCATTTAACGGGCAGAAAAAAAGGTGAACCTCCTCCAACCCTTCTCGATTATTTTCCTGATGATTTTATTATCATGATTGACGAATCCCATGTGAGCGTTCCTCAAATCAGGGGCATGTATAACGGCGATATTTCCAGAAAATCAACCCTCGTGGAATATGGATTCAGGCTTCCCTGCGCCCTTGATAACCGTCCTTTAAATTTTGACGAGTTTTCATCTCATATAAATAATCTTATATTCGTTTCGGCAACGCCGGCAGATTATGAGTTAAAGGTAAGTTCGCAAATCGTAGAGCAGATAATTCGCCCGACGGGACTCATTGACCCCAAGGTAGAAGTAAGACCTGAAACTAATCAAGTGGATGATGTTATTTCGGAAATTAAAAAGGTAGTTACGGAAGGTGGCAGGATTTTAGTAACAACTTTAACAAAAAGAATGGCGGAGGATTTAACCGATTTTTTAATAGATAGCGGGGTTAAAGCAAAATATTTGCATTCCGACATAGATTCATTAGAAAGATTTAAGATAGTAAGGGAGTTAAGATTGGGCGAGTTCGATGTTTTAGTCGGTATAAATCTTCTAAGGGAGGGATTGGACCTTCCCGAGGTTGAACTTATAGGCATACTGGATGCCGACAAAGAAGGGTTTTTGCGTTCAAAAACATCCTTAATTCAAACAATAGGGAGAGCGGCGAGGAATATTAAGGGCAGGGTTATTTTATACGGCAATAAAATGACGGACTCGATGAAATATGCTATATCGGAAACGGAAAGAAGAAGGGAAATACAAGAGAAATACAATAAAAAAAATAATATAACCCCTAAGTCCATACAAAAAAATATATCCGAGCTTTTGACCACCATATTCGAGCAGGATTATATCGATTTATCGGGAGGGTTAAACGGGGAAGAACCTTTGATAATAGATCCAAAAGAGGCTGAAAAGAGAATCAGGAATCTTTCCAAAAAAATGAAAAAGGCTGCCAAAGAATTGAATTTTGAGGAAGCAGCTAATATAAGAGACGTGATAAATTCAATTAAAAAGCAGATGTTATTAATGGATGCCGTTTGATTTTTTTATGTGTTTATGAATGAAGGTTTAGCAGTAAAACTTAAGAGCATTCCCCAATCCCCCGGCGTTTATCTGATGAAAAACATGGCAGGGGATATCATATATATTGGAAAAGCAAAAAATTTAAAAAAAAGGATTCCGCAATATTTTTCTAATAAAAAAATAAGTGTAAAGACAGAACACCTTGTCGCAAAAATTCATGATATCGAAACAATAGTTTCTCAAAATGAACTGGATGCCTTTTTGCTTGAAAACAACTTAATAAAGCAATATAAACCTAAATATAACATAAGCCTTAAGGATGACAAATCTTATCCTTATATCAGGATAGTAAAGTCAAAAACAGGCTTTCCCTACATCGTAAAAACAAGAAGTTTTAAGAAAGGCGACGGGGAGTATTTTGGTCCATACTCAAGTTCTTTTGCCGTGACACAGACAATAAAGGCTATAAACAAGATTTTTAAAATAAGGACATGCAGCGACAATAAATTCAATTCTTATGCCGCTAAAAAAAGGCCGTGCCTTTATTATCAGATAAACAGATGTACGGCTCCCTGTTGCGGATATATCGAGATTGAAGGTTATAAGAAATCGGTCGAGGGAATAAGGCTTTTGCTAAACGGAAAAAACAGGCAATTATTAAGAGAATTGAAGCATTCTATGGATAAGTGCGTAAGGGAATTAAATTTTGAGGCGGCTGTAAAAATCAGGGATAAAATTAATGCGATAACGATAATCAGCGAAAAACAGATTACGGTATTAAAAAGCGAAAAGGATATAGATGCCATAGGGTTTTACTCGGTGAATGGCAAAATAGATGTCGTTGTGATTATTATTAGGGGCGGTAAGATTATTGGCACAAAAAATTTTTTCTTTAAGAACATATATTTAAATGATAGTGAAATGCTTTCGGCTTTTTTGGATCAGTATTATTCTAAAAATTTAGAAATGGGGGAAAAGGTTTCTGATGAAATTTTAATCCCCGTAAACATAGATATCGATGATAAAAATAGCCTTTTAAGATATATTAAACAGTTTTCGTCAAAGAATGTAAAAATTCTTTATATAAACAAAATACAATTCAATGGAAAAAAAAATAAATATGGCGATATTATGGCAATGGCTTTGGAGAATGCAAAAAAGAATTTTTTGGAAAAGATAGACGGTTCGGCGGGACCGCTATATTTTGATATGGAAGGAATGAATGGCAAAAGCAGGGAAGAAAAACTGCTTGATGAATTAGAGGCTATTCTGCATTTCGATAAGGCCCCTAAGATTATTGAATGCTTTGACATTTCTAATATATCCGGAACTTATGCTGTTGCCTCAAAATCTGTTCTTAATAACGGGAAAAAGGATACATCGCTGTACAGAAGATATAAAATTAAATCAAAAAACACCCCGGACGACTATGCGATGATGTATGAGGCTTTATATAGAAGATTTAATAACGCGGCATCGGGAAAAGACCCGCTGCCTGATGTTATTATGGTGGACGGGGGGAAGGGACAATTGAATGTTTTAGTGAGGGTGGCGAAGGAATTTAAGGAAAAAGAATTGATAGACGCTAAAGATATGCCTGCCCTTATCGCAATTGCAAAGGCAAAAGATAGCGGTAAGAATATCGAAACGGACAATATTTACTTGCCTAACAGAAAGAATGAGATTAATTTTGGAAAGAATAAAGAGGCTATTTTTTTGCTAATGCAGCTAAGGGATGAGGCACACAGGTTTGCTATCTCGTATTTTTCAAAACTTAAACGAAAGTCGTTAGTTTCCTCTGAATTATTAAATATAAAAGGGGTTGGGAAAGAGATTTATAAAAATTTAATGGATAGCCTTGATAGTGTAGAAAATGTGAAAAAAGCTTCAACCGCGCAGTTATTAAGTGTTAAAGGTGTGAATAAAATGGTTGCTAAAAATATATATGATTATTTTCATAATAACTAATTTAGCGGTCAGATTCTTACTTAATCCTTCTATTAAGCTGAATATAACACCTTATAATGATAATGTTATACCTATGAGGGGATAAAGAAGGAGTAAAGCCCGCCTTTTTCAATAAAGTTACAATAAAGACTTTTTTCTGCCATTCCCTCTGCGCCCACTGCGCATTTTCCCATCGAAAAGAATAAAATTATTACAAAAATGTAACAAAAATGTAACAAAAATTAACAGAAATTTAACAAAACTGTCATAAAAAACTGATAGTGTCGGTGTTATACTAATCTAAATTATCCGTTTAGTATAACTTTAATCTTTTTATATTTATAATGGAGGAGATATGGATAGAAGAGACTTTATAAAATTAACGGGACTCAGTTTTTTAGGCGGATTAGTTCTTAATGATTTTAAACTTAAAGATGCCGATGCTTTAGGCACAGGTAAAAATAGATTTAAAAAGCCTGAGCATGTTGTCTTAATAATGCAGGAAAATAGAAGTTTTGACCATTATTTCGGCATGATGGATAAGACAATAAACGGGCAGCCTGAAAGTGTGTTAGAGCTTGGAATAACGGACGGTATGGGCGGAAGTATTAAGCCCTATGATTTAAGATACAATTATATAACCCCCGACCGGGTTGACCCCAACCATTCATGGGATGGACTTCATACGATATACAATAACGGCAAAATGGACGGATATTTCTTAAACGGGATAAATCAACCCGTTAACGATTATAGGGTTATAATGGGCTATTACAATACTAAAAAAGCCTTATACCCTTATTATTTATACGCTTCTAACTTCACACTCTGCCAGAACTATTTTCATTCGATTATGGCGCCGACGCAGCCAAACAGGCTTTATCAGATTGCGGGGCAATCAAACGGACATATAACCGATGCCCCTCCAAGGAAGCCTTACGAGTTCCCTACAATTTTTAACAGGCTTGAAAAAGCTAAAATATCATGGAAAATATATGTCGAAGGCTGGCCAAATCCAAAAAAATATATTCATCACTGGGTGCCTGTCATATGGTTCGAAAGTTTTATGAAGGATAAAAGGTTATGGAATAAGATTAGACCGGCTCATGAGTATTTTGAAGACATAAAAAAAGGGACGCTCCCCAAGTTCAGCTGGCTTGTTCCAGACTTTAAAAATTCGGAGCACCCGCCGGCAGATGTCAAAACTGGAATGATTTATACCGTAAAGCGGGTAGAAGCTCTGAGGAAAAGCCATCTGTTCTCAAAATCGGTAATATTTTTAAACTGGGATGAATGCGGCGGCTTTTATGACCATGTTGTTCCTCCTGTTGTCGATTATTACGGACTTGGAATGAGAGTAGGCTGCATAATCATCTCACCGTTCGTTAAAAAGGGGTATATCTCGAATGTCAGGCATGAGCATGCCTCGGTACTTAAGTATGTCGAAAATCTCTGGGGCATTGATCCGTTAACGGAAAGGGATAGATATGCAAATGGTTTTGAAGATGCTTTTGATGTAAAAAAATAAAAATAAAAATAAAAACGGAGGAGATTACTATTATGGATTTATATATAGAGGAGAAGGGCATAGATTTATTAAAAAAAACAAAACTTATCTTAAATGCGATTTTAGATGAAAAGAAAATTGATGAAAACTATAAAAGAAGGGTTAAGAAAAAAATTGCAATAGATCTTCAGATTGCTGTAAAGCATCTGGAGATGTATGCCGCTAAATGTAAACTAATAGCTATGAGTAATGGGGAAATTCAAGTAAATATTGATCTTGCGGAAGGTATTATTAAACTGTTGGAGGCTTCTTTGGGTACGGATAATTTAGAAAGATTTGAAGAATATTATAATACTGCATCGAATTTATTGTCCGATTTAAAAGATTTGGAGGAAGAACAAGAGGAACAAGAATCTGAGGAAGAAGAAGAAATTAAGGACGAAGAATGGTTTGAAGAGGAGGGAATAGGGGATGAAAAAGAAACCGATAGAAAAAATGGCGAAGAAGAATTTTAAAAAACTGCCATTATTATTAATTGTTAGTTTAATTTTTATAACAGGCGTAGTTTTTTCCGGTTGTGCCGCCGTAATAAAGCCTACCCAGCCCACGCTTTCTGTTCCTCAGATTGTATCGATGTGCAAAAATCATATTCCGCCAAATAAAATTATTAATAGATTAAGGGCAAGCGGGGAAGTGTTTTATCTTAACGCATCCGAAGTCATAAAACTGCACAAACAAGGAGTCTGCCCAAAGGTATTAAACTATATGCTTAAAACAGGGATAAGAGCAAGGGAAGAGCGGGCGGCAATCAGGGGCGCAAGACGCAGATGGTGGTGGTATGGTCAACAATGGTATTTTGGTCCGCCGTTTGGTCCGTGGATAGGACCTGGTCCATATTGGCAGCATTAGAATTATTAGGCTTTGTAAGGTTTATTTTATTTATTATTGTAATAGCGCTTTTTACGGTTATATTGAATTTGCTAGAATATTGCTATCTATAATATATAATATTAAAATCAAGTAGTGAACTACCTCGCCCTTACGGACGAGGCTTCCTGGTTCATAGACGGGATACTTTTTAGTGCGCGGGCGTTGCCGCCTGCGACATATTTTTTTGCTGAAAAGCAGTGCTTTTCAAAACATGCAAAA
>JAJZYP010000052.1 GCA_021798015.1 bacterium | reverse complement strand
CCGGAAACAGGGGCAAGTAGTCCCGTAATGGCAAAATACCGCTCTTGCGCGTAGTTATGCCGGAGTGAATGCGGGTGCAATGACTTATTGTTGTCAATCATTTTTAATTCCTTAAACGTTCTGTCCAAGCGTCCCCGAAATTGTTCGAGCCTGCCCTTGATATCAAAGCCTTTGACAAGAGCCGCCGCTTTTTTTAAGATAGTTCCGCCGTCCCTCATTCCAAACTCGCGGGCTCTGCCGTTTTTGCACCAGCTTCCCAGAAGTTTTAAATTGCCGTTAACCGTAATATCGCGACCTTTACTTAATGCCCATGCCGCATGCAGAGCTTCATCGCGGCGCAGACCGTATGCTGCAATAAGCATAACAGCTGCTAAAACTCCTTTGTCATTAACAGACGACAAAGCTTTTTCCGATATTGCGGAACATCCCTTATTGATATTTGCGGAATTTAAAACATCTCTGCCTTTGCTTATTCCAAGTTCCGCATTGCTGAGAATAGCCTCCGTGTTGTTCGCAACGGTTAGAATCTCCCTTAAGACCGTCGCCTTATTCTGCATAGTTCCGGTAGAATAGCCCTTTTCTTTCCATTGTTCGGATAATTTAAGAAAATCTTCTCTTTTAATAGCCGTTGCGCTGGTAAATTTCGTGTTAACCTTATAGCCCATATCCTTAAAATCCGCCGCTATCGTCTGGGATTCTTTTCTGATGTTAAATTTGGATTTGTCTGATAACTGATGTAATCCGTCCCGCAGTCTTGTTTCAATTTGTTTTGCGTAATACATAAAATTGTGTTTTAAACTCATTTTATTGCCTCCTTATAAATTTATATTAATTTAGATAAAGCTTTCGCCAAGCAATTTAAATCTCTCTTGCTATCGAGATATCTCGGATTTATAGCCTCCAAAATAGGCTTATTGCAGTTTAAACTCGTAAAAGTTTTTATATGGGAACTTTTTTAACCCAAAAAGCTAAAGCGTTAAAGGCGCTTTAAATACCTTGCCCGAAACGGTAAAAAAAATCGCAGAGCGACCGTATGCGCCCAAAGATTGCGATTTTAAAAATATAGGGCTTATATGTTGTGGCTTCCGGTTTCATTTTTTATCTGCCAGATAAAAAATATAGACGCTAAAAATGCCGTCATTTTTTTTATTTCTTTAAAGAATATTGTAAAAATAAGGTTTCAAGGTTGCGTCTTCAGTATGCTTTTTTATTCGCTTTTAGCTCATAAAAAAAATCATACTTAAGACGCATATTTGGGGTATCGGTTTGGAATTGGAAAATAAAAGGTGATATTTGTCCTTGCTCCATTTTTCGCTAACCGCTCAAAATTTCGGCGGACAAATACATTTTTTGGAATGTTGTTGGAATAGTGGGGGGCGTGTGTATAATAAAGTGTTGAGTTACACACGCCCCGCTTTGTTTTAGGTTAAACGGGCTTTTGATATCGTACGAAACAGATAATCTTCTAAGTTGCGTTTGCGGCTTTGAATATCAGGGCTTTCGCTTATCAGCGCCTGTCTGACATTCTCATCCTTTAATTCGCAAAACATTAAAAGATATTTTGCATATTTCATATCGGTTAAACTTTTGTCGTTGTTAATGGCGAAGTCTTTCCAATGTTTTTGTTGTTTTTTTGGATTACTTCCGGCGGGTTTGAAATTAAATTTTTGTTTCAAGAGTTGCTCTTTATATAGCACCCTCGCTTTTTCAAGAACAAGATTAAAATCAAGAACCGCCTTGTAATCTACAATGCTGACTATAGGCTTGTCAGGGTATTTCTGATTAATAAATCCCGGAAGTCTTCTTGGCTGCAAGAATCCGGAAGCGCCTATGTCGCTTTGGTATAATCTAACCATTGCCTTTTGCAATTCCGGCGCCGAACCTTTAAAACCGGAAGGCAGTGGAATGTGGCACTGGTAGGAATTAGAGCTTGTTTGAACAATCACGGTATGAGCGGGCAATCGGTTAAACTTGTTGTAATCGAAATCGTCAAGAAAGATAGCCTTCGGCAATCCGCTCGGAATAAAATATATTCCGTTGCCCTTTGCCTCAAGATATGTAGCTCTATTGAAATTAAACTCTTTAACAGAATTTACCGACTGAAGCTCGAACCTGCCCTTATTTCCGATAATCTGAATAGATAAAGGCGGACAATAAAGTTTAAGTATTATCTCTAAACCTGTTAAGACAATAGTGTTTTCCATAAAAAAGAATCACCTCCTTAATTAAGTTTTAATAATGAATCTTTTTAATTTTTTTTAATGAATAAATTAGGATTACGTTACAGATAAATCCGTCCCGTAATAAATAAAAATAAAAAACAAATAAATTGATTGGAATTTGTTAGGATTTTTTGGAAGTAAATAAATAATCTAAATGATTTTCCGCTTATTTATTTACTTTTTATGATTTTAATAGAATTTTAAGGACAAAGCCATAGGCTCGCCATATTGAGGGGATTTTTATATTGCTCAATTTCTTAAATGCTAAAGATTAGCAGGATTAATTTGAATAGGAATTAATCTTTACAGAATGTAAATTGAGATTAAATTTAGGTAAATCTCTTATAATTATTATCAAAATTAAAAAGGCCGTATCATTTTACGGTATCACTTTTTACTTTGGCAATAATTATTAAAGGCTTTTATGTTAAGTTCTGCCTTTTTAAAGTTTCCAATTTGGCGAACAACCAAAATTGGGCTTATTCTGTTGCAAGGTCTTAAGCTAAGTGCGCCTGCCATGCAGCGTCTTAAAATACAATCTTCGACGCGCCAGCGCACAACAAAAATGTTTAGTTCGTAGAACAGCATCTACATTCAAGCTATCGTTGAGTGACCAACGACAAGTCAATAATATATTATTATTATATCATAAAAAAAAAATAAAAGCAAAATTTTTTTACAATTTTATTAAATTTAGGTATAATAACTAATTATACATGTTTTAATAAAAAAGGCGAATAAGATAAAATTATGGAACTTAGCAATCCCGAAGAACTGAAAAAGTTTTTTAAAAGAATATCCACCGTTTATGGAGTTGAGTATTTAGATTCAATATATATGTTAGAGGTGATACTGGAAAAAGTGCTTTATAGAAAGTACACGGTGAACTTTGACGAGGATTTTAATATAATAGCGGTAAATAGAGAAACAAGAACAGAAATTCAGATTAAAGCTTTAAAGGACATTAAAAAAATAAGACAGTCTATCTATAAAAAGGTGAAAGCAAAGCAAGAAAGTATTGCAAATCTGCAAAGCTATATATCTATGAAAATGATAAGCGAGCTTTTTTCAAAAGCCCTTTGGAATAAAGCGGCTTTAGAATCATACCGCAACAATAAATTTTCTCTTCATAAAAATATAAAAGGCATTCCTATTTCTAAAACCGATGATGCATATATCGTAAATATCGGAGGTATTGCCGCATATTTGCCGTTTAAATATTCGGATATGCAGTTCGAGGAGGTGTTCGGAGAAACTTTCGAGTTTTATGTGAGAGAAGTCGGTTACGATACCGAGGAAGGCACATTTTCGATGGTTTTATCCAGAACGACAAAAAACTTCGTAAGAAATATAATAGAGCGTGAATTGGGACACCACGCCGTAGTTACCGATCGCTTTGTCGGCAAAGCAAACTATGTCAATGTTCTAAAAATGCCCAATAAGGATAAGAAAGAGCGCCTTGAGGGGCTGATCGGGGAAAAGATGGTTTTTAGGGTGGTTAAGAGATGATTTTTGGTGTTACAATAACTTGCCAAAAGAAATAAAACTTGTTATAAATAATATAAGATGGTTATATCCATAATATAAATAAAATTATGCAAAAAGAAGCCAAAGCCAGAATTAAAATCAACGAATTGCTTAAAAATGCGGGTTGGAGATTCTTTGATGAGGAAAACGACAACAAGGCAAATATTATTTTAGAAAATAATGTCAAACTCACAAAACAAACTATAGACGAACTTGGAAATGATTTCGAAAAAACAGGAAATGGATTTATCGATTTTTTACTTCTTGACGAAAAAGGTTTCCCATTTGTTGTCTTAGAAGCAAAATCAGAAGATAAAAACCCTCTTGACGGGAAAGAACAGGCACGCCGTTATGCCCAATCGCAAAACGCCCGTTTTATTATTCTTTCAAATGGTAATCTTCACTATTTATGGGATTTGGAACACGGCAATCCTGCGGTCATTATAACTTTCCCGACTTATGAATCCCTTAAACATCTTGAATCTTTTAAGCCAAGTTTTACTTCTTTATCGGAAGAAAAAGTCGAAAGCGATTATATTGCCAAAATCCAAAACCCAAACTATCAAAAAGACCCCCGCTGGATTAATGAAATCCAAAGAACGGATTTTAGCATAGAGCAGGATTTGAAATTTTTGCGTCCATATCAGCTTGTCGCAATTCACGCTTTGCAAAATTCTGCCAAAAAAGGAAATGACCGTTATCTTTTTGAAATGGCGACCGGAACGGGCAAAACTCTTGTTTCAGCTGCTGTAATTAAGCTTTTCTTAAGAACAAGCAACGCCAAAAGAATTTTGTTTTTGGTTGACCGGTTAGAATTGGAAGAACAAGCTAATAAAAATTTTAAAAAAATATTGCATAATGATTTTACCACCGTTATTTATAAAGAAAATCGTGATGATTGGCGGAAAGCGGAAATTGTCGTTTCAACTATTCAAAGCTTGTCTTTTAACAATAAATACAAAAAACTTTTCTCGCCGACGGATTTTGATTTGATAATTTCCGATGAAGCCCATCGTTCAATCGGCGGAAATTCAAGAGCTGTTTTTGAATATTTTGTCGGCTACAAATTGGGGCTTACCGCAACGCCTAAAGATTATCTCAAGAATATTAATGCGAAAAAAATAAGCGAGAAAGATCCGCGTGCATGGGAGCGCCGTCAACTTTTAGATACATATACGACTTTCGGCTGTCCTTCAGGCGAGCCGACCTTTCGTTATAGTTTACTTGACGGCGTAAAAGACGGCTATCTTGTTAATCCGGTTGTCGCTGACGCGAGAACGGAAATTACCACTGAACTTTTATCTGAAAATGGTTATTCCTTAATGGTTGAAAACAATGAAGGAGTCGAGGAAGAGCAAACCTTTTATCAAAAAGATTTTGAGCGCAAATTTTTTTCGGAAAAGACGAACCAGATTTTCTGCAAGACATTTTTAGAAAATGCACTCAAAGACTCGATTAGCGGTGAAATTGGTAAAAGCATAGTATTTTGCATCAGCCAAAAGCATGCTTCAAAAATTACTCAAATACTTAATCAATTTGCTGATCAGCTTTGGCCCGGAAAATATAATTCCGATTTTGCGGTGCAGGTTACTTCAGCTATTCCAAATGCTCAGCAATTTCCCATTAATTTTTCCAACAATAATTTGAACGGACAGACAAAATGGCTGGCAGGCTATAAATCTTGTAAAACCCGAGTTTGCGTAACTGTAGGCATGATGACTACCGGTTATGACTGTCAAGACATTCTAAATATTTGTTTAATGCGCCCCATTTTTTCGCCCACCGATTTTATTCAAATCAAAGGACGCGGAACGCGAAAATTTACTTTTAATTATAAAGATACTGACAATGAACAGATAAGAGCGGAAAAAGAAACTTTTAAGCTTTTTGATTTTTTTGCTAACTGCGAATATTTTGAGGAAAAATACAATTACGACCAAGTTTTGAAGATTCCGATTAAAGTCGGTAGGGGAATGGAAGTAGGCGAAGCTACGGATATTAATGAAGTAAGCGTTTTTAACCCCGACCCGCTCAAAACATTTTCGGAAAAAGTTGTCGGTCTTGCGGGGATGAAAGTTGATTGGAAATTCTTTGAAAAATTTGAGCATCTCGTTAAAAACGATACTGTAGTTAAACAAAAATATGAGCAAGGCGATGTTGACGGTGCTGAGGAATATGTTAAAGCCGAAATTTTCGATAAGCCCGAAGACTATTTCAATTTAGAAAAACTGAGAAAAGCCATTAAAGCCGACCGCCGTATAACGCTTAAAGAATTTATTGAAAAAATATTCGGCGGAATAAATAAATTTAAAACGAAAGACGAACTTTTGGAAGAAGAATTTGAAAAATTTGTGGCAATTTATAAACCGGACAATAAATATGCCTTGCCCATCAAAAATTACCTTAAAGCCTATATTACCGATTCCGAAATCCGAGATATTGTCGAAACAAAAGAATACAGTCGTTTTGCAACTAATCCTAAGGTTACGATGAAAGATTTCCGCGATTTAAACGGCTTTCGCGAAATAATACCCGAATATGTCAAAGATTATGTTTCTATTAATACTTTTATGTAAAGGTAAATATGCTTAATCAAGAAACAAAACGAAAAATTGACTCCGCCCGCCAAATCTTGGTTGGCAAAGTGCCGGACCCAAAAGCGCAAGTTGAACAAATCACAACGGCATTGATTTATAAGTTTATGGACGATATGGACAAAGAAGCTCAGGAGTTTGGCGGCAAAAGCACATTTTTTACTAACGGATATGAAAAGTATGCGTGGACAAAATTAATGGACCCAAGGTTAAGTGGTCATGAACGGCTTGATTTATATGATGAAGCGATTAATTCTTTATCTATGAATCCACATATCCCCCAGCTTTTTAGGGATATATTCAAAGATGCTTTTTTGCCATACCGTAGTCCTGAAACATTAGGCTTGTTTTTAAAGGAGATAAACGGTTTTACTTATGAACATAGCGAGGATTTGGGCGATGCCTTTGAATATCTGCTTTCTATTCTAGGCTCGCAGGGTGATGCCGGGCAATTTCGCACTCCTCGTCATATCATTGATTTTATTGTTGCGGCGGTTGCTCCGAAAAAAGATGAAACTATTTGCGACCCCGCCTGTGGTACGGCAGGCTTTTTGATTTCCGCTTACAAATATATTCTTAAACAGCATAATAATTCTGATGATTCAGAAAACTACGAAAAACAGCTTACTCCAGATGAGAAGAAGAATTTAATGAATCATTTTGTCGGTTATGATATTTCGCCAGATATGGTGCGGCTTTCAAGGGTGAATTTATATCTGCATGGATTTCCAACCCCAACCATTTTTGAATATGACACTCTTTCAAGCGAGGAAAAATGGGATGAAAATTTTGATGTGATGCTTGCCAATCCTCCGTTCATGTCGCCAAAAGGTGGAATTACGCCTCATAAAAGATTTTCAGTGCAGGCTAACCGTTCTGAAGTTTTATTTGTTGATTATATTTTAGAGCATTTACGGCCAAATGGTCGAGCCGGTATTATCGTGCCGGAAGGCATAATTTTTCAATCCGCAAACGCTTATAAGGCATTGCGTAAATTATTATTAGAAGACGGGCTTTTGGCGGTTGTTTCATTGCCGGCTGGGGTTTTTAATCCTTATGCCGGAGTGAAAACAAGCATTTTGCTTTTTGACAATAACATGGCCAAGAAAGCAAAAGAAATTTTATTCTTAAAAATTCAAAATGACGGCTTTGATCTTGGGACGCAAAGGCGGGAAATTGACAAAAATGATCTTCCTATGGCCTTGGAGATAATCAAAAAGTATAAAGCAGCTTTAAGGGAAGGTAAAAAATTTGAATTTGATGAAAATCAAAAACATATCGCTCATCTTGTCGCCAAGGAAAAAATAGCCGAAAGTGACGATAATAATCTTTCAGGAGATAGATACAAGGTGGATGTAGGTTTTACTAATAAAAAATGGCCTATGGTTAAATTGGGCGATGTAATATTGGATATGAAAGATGGAGGAACACCTTCTAGAAAAAATCCGGAATATTTTGGCGGCGATATTTGTTGGTGCGTTGTAAAAGATATAAAACCAGAAATTTATGATACAGCGGAAAAACTTAGTGAATTTGGTTTAAAAAATAGTTCAGCCAAGGTTTGGCCAACTGATTCAATAATTATTTCTCTAGGGGCAACTATTGGTAATATTGGAATTACAAAAGTTCCTACAGCCACAAAACAAGGATTGTCGGGAATTCTAGTTGACAAAAATAAAGTTTTACCTGAATTTTTGGCGATGATTTTAAAAAGCAAAAAGGAATATATTAAATCTTTGGCGACAGGAGTTACCATTAGAGAGATTAGACCTTCAAGACTTAAAGAATTATTTATTTTTCCTCTTCCACCTCTTGAAGTCCAAAAAGAAATCGTTGAGCAGATTGAGGTTAAGCAAAAAGCGATTGAAGCCGCCAAAGCGGTGATTGAGAATTTAGAGAGAGAGAGACGCTATTTTGGCCAATCGCTTAGAAAATTAGAAGATGTTGAGTGGGTGGAGCTTGGTGAGATATGTGAAGTTAATCCGAAAAAGTCGGAATTTAAAGACAAGGATTTCGAGATCAGTTTCGTTCCTATGTTCGATGTAAGTGAACAAAATTATTATTTTGAGCCAAAACAAACAAGGAGAATCAGCGAGGTTTACAAAGGATACACGTATTTTGCGGAAAACGACGTGTTGCTAGCCAAAATTACACCTTGTTTTGAAAATGGAAAATCAGCAATTGCCCGAAAATTGAAAAATGGGATTGGCTTTGGTTCAACCGAGTTTATTGTACTTCGGGCTAACAGCAAAACAATTCCTGAATGGATTTATAATTTTATTACTAATACAAGTTTTATTGAGGAAGGAAAAAATCATATGACTGGTTCGGCTGGTCAAAGACGGTTGAATATTGATTTTTTGCGTAAATATAAAATTCCGCTTCCACTTATTGAAACTCAAAAACGTCTCGTTGCCGACCTAGAAAAAGAACAGGAAATAGTAAACGCAAACAAGCAATTGATTGAAATTTATGAACAGAAAATCGCCAATGTTTTAAGTGAAATATGATGATAAAGAGAATTAATAAAATCAAAAATTTCGGTGTATTTAAGGATTTCAAATGGGACGCGACACGATTCCAGATTTTAAAAAGCATAACTTATTTTATGGCTGGAATTATATCAAAATTAAAAAAACAGAACTAATTTTTATATGGAGATTTTACAAAAATGGAAAGAGATTTTTCATTGCATGATTTTTCTTTAATCAATTTAAAGGTTAAAAAGATAATGCAGGAACAGGAATTAGAATCATGCTCTAAAAGCTTTTTATTCTTTTCCTTAGAAACATTATTAAGTTTGCAAGATGATGAAATAAAAGATTCAATTACAGACGGCGGAAATGATAGAGGCATTGATGCTGTATATGTAGATGAGGATAATAAGACACCTGTAATTCATTTTTTTAACTGTAAATATACTGAAGATAGCAATAAATCAAAAAATAATAATTTTCCATCTATAGAAATAGATAAAATTCTGACATTTATAAATAATTTAATGTCTGAAGATGAGGACATTCTAAAAGATGCAAATAATTTTTTGTCTTCAAAAGTAAATGAAATATGGGATTTAATGAAAAACAAAGAAACCAAATTTGTCATTCATATTTGTTCAAATTATTATTCTGGATTTATAAAAAACGAAAAAGAAAGATTTGAGAAAGAAATAAATAAATATAGAGATATAAAATTAGAATATAATTTGCTCACGAATTTATCGGATAAAATTTCGGAATATAAAACAATAGTTAACGCTAAGGTTAGGGTTATTAAGAATGAGTTATTTAATAAATCCGATGGAGATATTAGGGCTCTAATTTTAAATATTCAAGGGATAGATTTAATCAGAATTGTTCTTAATAATGAAGATATGCGAAATAAAATTGATTATAGCGATGCTAATTTAACTGATATGAATATTATAGATATTTTACCCGATGCGTTTGCGGAAAATGTTCGTATTTATCTGAAGAGGTCAAGGATAAATAAAAACATAAAGGGAACAGCATTATCAGATAAAAATGGTAAATTTTTTTATTATAATAATGGAATAACAATAATATGTAAGAGTTACAGCTATGGAGATGGAAGAAGCCCCATATTAACGTTAGAAGATATGCAAGTAGTTAATGGTGGGCAGACTATTTATTCGTTATATGAAGCATTTAAAGAAGATCCCTTAAAGTTAAAAGAAGTTAATTTATTATGTAGAATATACGAAATAAAAGATAATAAAAGTTTAAGTGCAAACATTGCGGAATACACTAATAGTCAAAATCCTGTAAAAAGTAGGGATATAAGATCAATTGATTTTGTTCAGCAGAAATTAGAAGACGAATTAAAGATTTTAGGATTTTTCTATGAAAGAAAGAAAAATCAATATTCAGATGAAGATAAAGATAAAAGGATTGATTCTGAAAAAGCTGGACAAACGATGATGGCGTTTTACAATGAAATGCCAATTGAGGCCAGAAATAATAAATCGATAATATTTGGTGATAAATATGAAGAAGTATTTGCTGAGGAGATAACGGGCATAAGATTATTATTATCTTATAATTTATTTAATAAAATCGAACAAGAGAAAAATAAAAGAAAATTAGAAATCGAAAATGATCCGAGTTTATATGAAAAAGAACATTTTATATTATATTCTTCATATTTTATTCTTTTTATTCTTAAGAAAATAACAGAAATAAAGAGAATAGAGCTAGAGCTTAAAAATGAAGATGAAATAATTAAATATTATAATAATGCTATAAATATTCTAAAAAAGGTATTGGATATAGAAAAGAAAAGTAACCCTAATTCATTATACACAACAATATTCAAGCTTAATAGAATTAAGTCTATCTTTGATTCGGAAATAATGGAAACAAATCAGATAAAAGAATATCTAAATTAAACTTTATTAATTCTATTTTATATGCAATTGCTAAAAATAAAAATTCATAATTTTAGGTCTATTCTAGATGCCGATTTTGATTTGGAAAAATATTCTTTGCTCGTTGGGGAGAATAATGCTGGAAAGACCAACATTATAACAGCATTGAGAATTTTTTATGAAAACGATATAAAATTTAATGCAACAAACGATTTCCCAAAATGTTGTACGGAAGATAATGAAAGCTGGATTGAATTAGGGTTTTTAACCACAAATGATGAGCAGGAATCATTGAAAGATGAATACAAAACGAACGATAAAATCTTAAAAGTCAGAAAATATCTAAAGTCAGATAATGCCGATCTTGTAAAAAGTGGGACAAGTAATATTTTTGCTTATGAATCGGGTATTTTATCGGCAAGTCAGTTTTACGGCGCAAAAAATATCTCGCAAGCAAAGCTTGGAAAATTATTATTTATACCTGATATAAGTAAAACTGATGACAACTTAAAAATGTCAGGACCCTCTCCTTTACGGGATATGATTAATTTTGTAATGCAAAAAGTTATCGGAAATAGCAGTTCATTTTCAGACCTTCAGTTATCTTTTAAAACTTTTAATGACAAATTTAAAGAAGAATCGTCAAAAGATGGGTTTTCATTAAATGAACTTGCAAATGACATTAATAATAATTTTATAGAATGGGATATAAAATTTGGGTTAGATATAAATACGATTACAACCGATAATATAGTTAAGAATCTTATTTCTCATTATGTTGAAGATAACCAGTTAAATGGTCAGAGAGTTCCGATAAGTAGCTTTGGTCAAGGGTTACAGAGGCACTTGATTTATACGCTTATTCGTGTCGGAGCTAAATATATGGATAAAAAGCAGGAAAAGAAAAAAGAGTTTTCTCCTGATTTAACGATTATTCTATTTGAAGAGCCGGAAGCCTTTTTGCATCCTGCACAACAAGAACTTCTCAATGTAAATTTAAAAAAATGGTCGGAGGACATGGATCAACAAATACTTTGTTCTACACATTCATCAATTTTTGTCAGTAAAAATATTGAATCACTTCCTTCTCTATTAAAGGTTATTAGGGATAAAGGAAAAACTGAAATTTATCAAATAAAAAAAGAAGCACTTAATGATTTATTTACAGAAAATAATAGTATGTTTAAAATGTTTTCGGATATAATTGCGGATCCTGCTGTCCCTCAAGATATAATAAATAAAATTAAAAATATAGGCTTAGGATCAAACGAAACAAAAGATGATTTAAAACTTGAAGAAGAATCTTTGAAATATTTTCTATGGTTAGATGGAGAGCGGTCCGCTTCGTTTTTTGCAAAACATGTTTTTATTTGCGAAGGAGCAACAGAAAAAATATTTTTAGACCATTTACTTAATACAAAATGGGATTATTTGAAAGCGAAACATATATATTTTCTTGATGCTATGGGAAAGTATAATATTCATAGATACATGAATTTATTTGGGAAGTTAGGCATTCATCATTCTATTATTTTTGATAAAGATCTAGACAAAGATATACATAATTTTATAAATAAATTTATTGAAAATAATAAAAATGGATTTACAAAGCATATTTATAGTTTTGACAAAGACATCGAAAATTTTATTGGAATAATAACGCCTCCTACCCGTAAAGATTTAAAACCCTTAAATATCATGTGTCAATATAATAAAGGTATAATTGGTGATGATAAAATATCCGCATTAGAGAAAATTATTAAAGATTTGTTATAACTATTTAAAATTATTATAAATATAAAAAAATTTATAATAATTAAATTAATTTAAAAATCGAGGATATAAAAATGGGTTATAATGATGAAGAACTAAAAATAATTTATTATAAAACTGAAGGATACTGTAATATATGCGGTAAAAAACTTTCTTTAATTAATTATGGTAATCTTGACGGGAAAGGTTCGTGGGAAGTTGATCATTCAAAACCTGTTGCACGTGGCGGGACAAATCATTTGAATAATCTTAGGCCGGTATGTATAAGCTGCAATCGCAAAAAAGGAACGGATACAACTCCTTCTGCTCGCCGGAAATTTGGCCAATAAATGGAAAATAAATTATAAAAAATATCGTTCAATTTTCTGCATAAGCCTGATATAATTAGACTAACCCTTAAAATTAAGTAAACTGACGCAGAATTTTGAATGCTACTTATATCAAATACTTGATAAAAAATTCTTATATTTTATATTATATGATATAATTGAGTATATAAAAATGATTAGAAAAGAATGTTAATATGTCAAATATCAATACAATATTGCAATGAATGATATCAAATAGTTTATAAAATATAAATTACTCTAAATTCTCGGTAATCCAGATTCTGGATTAGAATTGAAAAAAGAATTTAAGGCAGGATTGGAAGAAAGATTTAAAAAAACATCCAAGTAATATCCAACGAGAAGTTAATAAAAAAAAATTGCCCAAATTAAAGAAAGGAGGAAATTTGCCCTGCGTAAATAAATTACATGAAAATTATTTTATCGAAAAACAACCATTATATAAGATTAACTGATGAAAGATTTAACCATATTATAAAAAATCATCCAGAACTAAGCGGGGAAGAAAATAATATTATAGAAACAATCGAAAATCCGGATATTATATTTGAAGGCAACTTTAACGAGCTTCTTGCCGTAAAGTTTTACGATAAAACGCCCGTGTCCGAGAACAAATATT
>JAJZYP010000051.1 GCA_021798015.1 bacterium | reverse complement strand
ACGAGGGAAAGGATATTTTGGACGGTTTTTTTATTCTTGACGGTTGTTTTGAATGTTTCGATTTTAAATACGGTATTCGGCAGCAGGGCTTTTGCCGGTACAGGCACCGGAGTCTGCCATGGTGTTTATGCCTCAAATCCAATTATCTATGCGTTATATTTAAAGGCCAAAAATCATCCGATTAATAAACATGATATTAGGACATATATAAAGATTGTCAATCCTGCGGAGTATATGCACGATAGATATAATCCATTTTTGTGGCACAAGCTTTATTTGAACGATAAAGCAAGATTTAAAAAACTGATGAATTTTATAAATTCCGTTAAATATTTCAAGGAAAATATAATGGCCGACATTAGCAGTTATAACTTTAAAAAGCATGGGTTCTATCTTACATATTACAGGTCGAATAGGATAATAAAAAACAGGATGAAAACCGACAGGAATATTAATTTTATTAAGACGGAACATAGTAATATTTATTATCTGTTTCACAATTTAACCATTATTCATAAAAATGCCGGAGATTTTAATTTTTTGGCTATGCCGAAAAATAAGGCCGAAAATTTCATAAATAAAAGAACCGGAACGTTTGGGCATATTAAAAAATCGGTCTTTCTGGAATACTATTTTGCGCCCTTAACGGCAAAAAGTGATATTTTAACTGTAAGGGTGGCATGTGTAAAAGTGTATAATAACAAACATAAAAGTTTCTTGATTGGAACCATAAAATAGGTTATAATATATTTATCTAAACTAAATGCTAAATAAATTTGAACGATGTTAAGAAATTAGGGGTGCCGTTAATGTTTGGCTGAGAGTCGAGTTGTGGCAGGTTTGATTAGATTAAATAACATACGAGCCTTTAACTCGCAACCCTTTGAACCTGAATACGGATAATGCCGGCGTAGGGAAGCAAGAAAGCGTTAAAATTAAGATATTATTAGTGTATAAACCGCCATTGGCGCGGTTTAAGACTGCCCGTTTTCTCTTTCCTTTGCCGCTAAGCTATTCTCCTAAAATATTTTATTAAATAATTTGATAATAAAGCGTGGTCTTTGACTATGCGCTATAAATGTATGACTGAATTAAATTCCGTACTTGAAAAGGCTTTATCTTTTGAAAGAATCAATGACGAGGAACTTCTTTGCCTTTTGGAAGAAAAAGAGAAGGGGCATGATATTATCCGCGTTGCCGACATAAACAATCAAAAAATTAATTCCAATACGGTGTCATATGTCGTTAATAGAAATATTAATTTTACAAATATATGCGGTTTAAATTGCAGGTTTTGCGGCTATAAAAGGACAAAGAGGTCTAAAGACGCTTTTTTGCTTGATTACGATAAAATACTCGAAAAGATTTCGGATGGCAAGAATAAAATAGGCATAGATGAAATATGCGTAACCGGCGGAATAAATCCTGATTTAAAACCCGATTATTACTTTAATTTAATTAAAATTGTTAAGGACAACTTTCAGGACTTACATATTCATGCGTTTTCTCCTCAGGAGATATTTGAACTTTCTAAGGCTGCTGGAAAGTCTTATAAAGATGTTATTTTAAAATTGGTTGAATTGGGGTTAAATTCAATACCCGGAACGGCGGCTGAGATTTTGGCGGAAGAAACAAGAAGCAGAATTTGCCCTGAAAAGTTAAGTAAAACACAATGGGTTGAAATTATAAAAACGGCGCATAGTCTTGGGGTCAAAACATCGGCAACGATTCTTTTCGGGCATATCGAATCAAACCCCGATATTGTTTATCATTTAAGTTTAATAAGGCAAATTCAGGATGAAACAAACGGGTTTACGGAGTTTATTACATTACCGTTTATTCCATACAAAACATCTCTTAGAAAAAAGGTGGACTCAACATCTATACAAGATAAGGTATTTAAGTTTTATGCAATTTTAAGACTTTATTTGGATAATTTCAAAAATATTCAGACAAGTTGGCCTAAAATTGGCGTTGATGCGGCTTTAAAATCTCTTAAATGCGGGGTTAATGATTTTGGCGGGACTCTGATGGAAGAAAATATTACTAAAAGCGCGGGTGGAAACTTTGGCGAATATTTATCCGAAGGCCAAATAATAAATTTAATAAAAGGGGCAGAGAAGATTCCAGTAAGAAGGGACACATTGTATAATTATATTTATGAAAAAAATTATGAAAATCAATATTAACGACAAAGACTTCAATGTTCAAGAGAGCGTTACGGTTCAGGGTTTAATAGATGTGCTTAAATTAGATATAAAAAGTACGGCTGTTGCCGTGAATAAAGAGATAATATCAAAGAACAGTTATACAGAGTTTAGATTGAAAGAAAACGATAAGGTTGATTTGGTGAGTATTGCACCGGGCGGTTAAAACATAAAATATTAAAAAGAAATATTAAAAAGATATTGAAATATTGAAAATAATTGGAGGGTTTCAAAATGGATGATGATGCAAGTAATAATAATGGTTTAATGGATGACGGTTTAAAAATAGGGAAATATACATTTAAGTCGCGGCTTATAGTTGGAACAGGGAAGTACCCCGATTTTCAAACTATGAAAGACTCTGCCGTTGCATCGGGTGCCGAAATAATAACGGTAGCAGTTAGAAGAATAGATTTTAATGCAAAAGATAATATGCTATCATATATTGATTTGGATAGGTTTACACTTTTGCCGAACACGGCGGGTTGTTATACCGCAGAGGATGCTGTTAACACACTGCGGCTTACAAGAGAACTCGGTGTTTTCAGAACAGATTTAGTAAAACTTGAGGTCATCGGCGATGCAAAAACGCTTTATCCAGATAATGAAGAATTGCTCAAGGCTGCAAAAATATTGGTAAAGGAGGGTTTTACCGTTATGCCGTATATGATGGACGATCCTGTTTTGGCTAAAAAATTAGAAGATGTGGGTTGTCCTGTGGTAATGCCTTTAGCCTCACCTATCGGTTCCGGTTTGGGAATTAGAAATCCCTATAATATAAAAATAATAAAAGAAACCGTATCTGTTCCTGTTATTGTTGACGCAGGGGTTGGAACAGCATCCGATGCCTGTAAGACTATGGAACTCGGGGTGGACGGTATCCTTATAAATACCGCGATAGCCGGAGCAAATAATCCGGTTGGGATGGCAGTTGCAATGGAACGGGCTGTGAAAGCCGGCAGGCTTGCTTATCTTTCGGGCCGTATCCCAATGAAGCTTTATGCGCAAGCATCAACCCAAATGGAGGGAATTGTATTTTGAATTTAAGTTTAAGACTAAATAAGTTTCTTGCAAGCAGAGTGGGCGTTTCAAGAAGGGAAGCGGATGACATAATAAAAGACGGCAGGGTTATTATAAACGGTCAAAAAATTAAACAACTTCCCACCTTTGTAAATCATGGAGATGAGGTCATATTTGACGGGAAAAGAATTGTTTATAAATTGGAACCGCAGGTTTATATCCTCTTAAACAAACCGCAGGGTTTCATTACGGCAGTAAAATCCGATGAAGGTTTTAAGACAGTTATGGAATTAATTAAAAAAGAGACCTTAACTCATAAACATATTTTTCCGGTGGGCAGGCTTGATTTTATGAGCGAAGGTTTATTGTTACTGACAAATGACGGAGACTTTGCTTATAAAGTTACCCACCCAAAGTTTAATGTTGTTAAGTCTTACATAGTTGAGGTAAAAGGCGAACTTACGGATGAACTTCTAAAAAAAATAAAAAAAGGGATAAATCTTAAAGATACAGGTTTAATGAAACCTCAAAATGTTAGGGTTATAAGTAAAAAGCCTGTAAAATTTATTTTATCCATAGATTTAAGTCATGGGAAAAATAGGGAGATAAGAAGGCTTTTAGAGTTTTTCAATCTTAAAATATTAACGCTTAAAAGGATTGCTATCGGCGGGCTTTATATTGGGGATTTACCATCGGGTCAGTATAGAATATTAAATAAAAATGTTGCCGAACTTGTATTTAAAAAGAAAATTAATTGAGACTGCCTCCGAATCACATTATATTGATAATTTTTGACTTATAATTTAAAAAGCTGCCCGCATTAGGCGATACATATATATCCCCGAACGGATGCATCTGATCTAAATTTATTAAAATTAATCTTGACATCTCGAGAAGAGCCAAAAAATAAGTGAATAGCTCGTCTTTACAATTAACTTCTTTAACAAGCTCCGAAAATGTAATTCTTTCAGTCATGCCGAATCTTTCCATTATTTCGATGATTTTATCTTTAATAGAAAAGTTTTCTTTTGTCACCTCATAGGTATTTATCCTTTTTTTAGCCTCGGTTATTTTATAATAAAAATATTCCGAAAGAATGAAAATATTTGCTTCAAAAAGGGATTCTTTCTGTTTTTCATGTTCAAGTTCAAATAGCTTATCTTTGCGAAACATATTAATTTCAAACACATCGCGACCCAAAATAGGCCTGTTATCTAAAAAGGATGCAACTTCTTTAACCTTTTGATATTCAATAAGCATATTGGCAAGTTCGGTTCTTGGATCTATATCTTCGTCATCGTCCTTGCTTTTCTCTTTATCGTAAGATGGTAAAAGCATTAATGATTTAATATATATGAGTTGAGCTGCCATAACGATGAAATCTCCGCTAGAATCCAGATTAAAACTTAGCAAAGAAGCGTCAAGCTTATCCTCATCAAGTCCTATCATATTTAAATATTGATTGGTAATTTCGATAATCGGAATATCATAAATATTTATTTTATTTTTTTTTATGAGGGATAAAAGTAAATCTAACGGGCCGTCATAGGCTTGAAGGCTTACATTATTAAAATTACCGCTTTCAGTTGCAGGTATAATATTTGAAGAAGACATAGCCATTTTAGATTTATAAACTTCTTAACACTATGTTATTTACAATAAAATTAAATAAAACAACCAAAAAATTGCCCGGGTCTATTAACAATAGTATAAGGATTAAAAATATTCCGAATGGTTCTATTCGACTTAAGTAACCGGAAAATGGCTCTGGTAGGATGCTGACCGCCACTCTTCCGCCGTCTAACGGTGGGATTGGTATTAAATTAAACACTCCTAAGATAAGGTTTATCATTATACTAATAAAAAGCATAAAGGTTACGGGATAAATAAAATATCTAAAAAATAAACCTCCTGTTACGGTTTGAAATTTAAGATGACTTATAAAATAAGCAAGGTAAATATTCATTATAGGGAAACTTGCAAGAATTATTTTTAAAAATATAAATGAGATTAGCGCAAGCGAAAAGTTTGTAACTGGACCTGCAGCCGCAACAAATCCGGTATCTTTTTTTGGGTTTTTAAGACCGTTAAAATTCACGGGAACCGGCTTTGCATAACCGAAGAGAAAGGGTGAACCCAAAAGAATTAAAAGCAAAGGAAGTAAAATTGTTCCAAAAGGATCTATATGTTTTATAGGATTAAGGGTAAGTCTTCCTGCGTTTTTTGCGGTGTCGTCGCCTAATAAATGGGCCACATAGCCGTGAGAAACCTCATGTAATATTATTGCAAATAAGATGGGGATTATTGCTATTATAATAAGCTGAATAGTATTGTTCACTTTGGGTTTTTATATTAGTTTTATATCATAAAATTATTGTAAAAATATAAAAATATTCTTACATTTTACAGTAATTTTAAGATTAAATCAAACTTTTTTTGAGTCCAAATAGGCATACTTATATTGGCATATTGACGGACCATTTACTTATTTAATATCTATCCGATTCCCGTTCGGTTTCAATCAGACATATACCTGATGCGGATGGTTCGGGTAGTCCTGTTTCTTCAGAAAGACATGGAGCATTAAATAATTTCATACTCCACGAGCCCTTTAAGGTTTGAACGGTTACGATTATCCAGAACATGGCAAGCATAAGAACAAATATTGAACCTGTAATCTTAAATGCAAGATTTGATGTCAGGTTATAAAGTTCTATTGTAGCAGCAGTAAATACCCCCAATGGAAAGGTGAAACCCCACCAGCCCATGTTAAAAGGAAGACCCTCTTTTATATATGTAAGTGTCATGAAAATAGCCATAATAAGCCACCACATTCCATATCCCCATATTAATAACCCAAATATTACCCCAAGATGAGAAGCCGTAATTGCAACCTGTTCCCATTGTGTTCCCATAAAAGCTCTGACTGAATCCACACCCAAAAGCATAATACTTAAACTCCCGGTTCCTATTGGACCTAAGGTAAGCCAGCTGGAAACCGCCATATCTTGATGAGGAAGTTTATGCCATACGAGACGCAAAAACAATATAACCAATATACTCATCGCCAGAGGCATAGATAATGCCCAAAGTATATATCCCAAATAAATAACCTTTTGGGCTTCAACAGGGGGAAGACTTTTTGCGAGAAAACCTGCGCTTGCGGCTGCAACTTCGGACGGAACTATGGGTAAAAGCCAAACCGCAGTCATACGTTCAACGGAGTGTTTTTGACTTGTAAACATATAAAACGGTACCAACCAACCGGAGACTATCGAAAATATAACATCGACATACCACAAAATGAGAGCCGTGGGCACAGCAAAAGAACCTATCAGCCCAGGACCAAATATAACCATTCCATTGACTATCGTAGCTAGTCCCATTGGAATAGCGCCAAGGTACATCGATTGTATAGGGTGATCTAAAAGGCGTCTGGCATCTTTAAAAAAGAATATCAATCTGGAAGCAAACATTATCGAAAATATTGCTAAAAGAAAAACATTTATAATTCCGAGTGTAATCGCTAAGTGTTTTTGTCCCGGAAAGTGATAGGGGAAGGCGCCTATCATGAGAAACAAGATACCCGTCCCCATTACCATCGTAAACCAGTTTGGCGTGAAATGTCTTATAAGCTCTTTGAGATTTTTACGATTACTACTTGATTTTTTAATGTTGGATGCCATAATTTTTTTTATTTTGATATAAAATTAGAATGCAATTATAATATCCCCTTCGCTGTAAAAGCCGTCCGGTCCATTTTTTCCATGAATATCGCGCAGCACCCTGAAGTCAAGTTGAATGTTGTTTTTTATATGGTAGTCGATGCCCGCACCGGTTGCAACATCAATATATCCCGAATTTAAAAGTTGGAATTCAGGTTCGGCTGCATTTTTGTATCCGTAATTGTTGTATTGCCTTACCCCTGTAGTTTCATTGTATATATCAAGGTTTGGAAGTATGAAAAAATTAATAAAAACGTCTCCGAATATATTATTGCCGGGATCAGTTATACTAACCCCATTATTATTTAGATTTGCCATATTTATGGATGAATGCCCCTCGTTTTTTGAGAAACCAACGGCATAACTCATAGCAACCTGTTTCAGGAAACTTAAGTTTGTTTTAAAATCAAATTCACCTGTTAAGGCAGGCTGAATTTGCCATTCATCGCCGCCAAGATTGACGGTAGAATTGTTGCTCCAGTTTCCGGCAGGAACGGTAACGCTTATCTGCGGGAATATATTAAACCCAAAATTGGCGGAATTGTAGTTGTAGGCATATACACCGTAATATAAAAGCGGATCTCCTATCCCGGAACTTGAATTTTCGTAAGAGGGGTTGCTTGGTGTTGCGTTTGCGGTAGCGTTTCCAAAGGGCAATAGAAATTCAAAAAAGTTTGTTAAACCTAATAATTTGTGTGTCCAAACATATTCCGATAAAAATACATATCTATTTTCGGTATTAGAAATATTAGTTGCAATGCCATTTTTATTGAATACGGCACCCCATGTTTGATATGTAAATGATTGAATCGTAACAAATTTATTCGCCGGCAGTACAGCAAAAGCGGTTGGGCCTTTATAGAAAAAATTGTTACCCGAACCGTCTGGACCTGCATAAGAAGTGGTTAAATTGAGGGCGAACAGCGATAATACAATTACAATTATGCATAAAAAAAGCACAAAACTTCTCTTAAATTTGTTTTCCATCTCTCCTCCTATTTTTTCTTATCTATTTTGAAATATTATATTTGTTTTTATATGATTTTATCTACATTTAAATACAATTTTACTATTTTATAAATTTATAAATAAATATAATTTCTTGTCTTGTCTTGTTGAATTTTTGCAAAATTTTCTCAAGAATTATATAATTACAAAAATAAAACAATGTTTAAAATGCCAAATATCTAAAAATGATTAAAATAAAATAAAAATTATGAAAAAAAACTATGAAAACGAAGTTCGGCAAAACTCATTATTTAACAAATTAAATGATAATATCTTTCCATTCGTTCAAAAGCCGACCAGATATTTAGGTATCGAACAGGGTATTACAAAAAAAGACTTTAAAAACATGCCTGTAACTTATGCCCTCGCATTTCCAGATTTCTATGAACTGGGAATGAGCCATATCGGGATGGGAATAATATACGATATATTAAACTCGAAAGATTATATAGCATGTGAAAGGGTTTATTTACCTTATCCCGATATGAATTTAAAATTAAAAGAAAATAAAATTCCTCTTTTTTCATTAGAATCGTTTGAAGAGATAAATAAATTCGATATTGTAGGATTTTCCATGCAATATGAACTTTCTTACACCAATATGTTGTCTATGCTGGAGTCATCCGATATCCCGATTTTTTCAAAAGATAGGGGTTTCAATCATCCATTAGTTGGAGCTGGTGGACCATGCGCTTTTAATCCGTTGCCGTTAAACGATTTCATGGACTTTTTTATAATCGGCGATGGCGAGATTGCGGCGGTTTTAGTTTGCGATACGGTTTTAAAGGCTAAAAACAGCCTTAAAAACGGATTTATTGTCGAAAAAGATTTTAGAAAATATGTAAAAAAAGAGCTTGCCGAAATAAGGGGGGTTTATGTTCCAGGTTACTCAAAAAATGTAAAAAAAGCAATATGTTATGACTTAAATTTAATGGATTATGTTAAAAAAAATATCGTTCCATTAATAGAAACCGTGCATAACAGGCTTTCAGTTGAAATAACAAGAGGTTGTTCATCGGGATGCAGATTTTGTCAGGCAGGCTATATTTATAGACCCATTAGAGAACGGAAAAAGGAGACAGTTGTCGAAATAATAAAAAAAGGTATTGAGGATACAGGGCTTGGTGAAATTTCATTATCGTCTTTATCGACAGGCGATTATTCGGATATTAACGGGTTATTGGACGAATTATCGTATCTAAGCGAAGACAGGCGGGTATCGATGTCTTTCCCCTCCATGAGAATAGGCTCCCTCAGTGAAAAAATTTTGCAAAAAACCGCCGAGGTAAAAAAGACTAATTTCACCCTTGCCCCCGAAGCAGGAACTCAAAGGCTCAGAGATATTATAAATAAAAATATATCCGAGTATGATTTAATTGAGGAGGTTAAGAATTTATCTCGAAAGGGATTTAAAAATCTTAAATTATACTTTATGATTGGACTGCCTTACGAAAGGATTTCCGATATTGACGGCATTAAGGATTTGATTTTAAAGATTAAAAAGGTTTCAAAGGGGCTTAATATCACGGTTAATATCAACAACTTCGTTCCAAAACCGCACACCCCTTTTCAATGGCATCCCATAAATAAAGCGTCCGAACTTAATTTTAAGATTAATTATTTAAAAAGATTATTAAGGCCAATAAATGTAAATCTGAGGTATCAAGATCCTAAGGTTAGTTTTATAGAGGGGTTAATTTCGAGGGGTGACGAGTTTACTTCGAAAATTATTTATAAGGCTTATAAACTTGGAGCAATTTATGACAGTGAGATGAAATTATTTAATTACGATGCATGGATTAAGGCGCTAAATTCCCTTAAAGAATTAGGGGCTTACAACCGAAACAACGGCTTTGATGATAGAAGCGGTAGTAATATAATAAACCATTATCTTTATGACGAAAAGGATTTAAATAAGGCTTTGCCGTGGGATTTTATAGATATATTGGTTAAAAAGAATTATCTTAAGGTCGAGTTTGAGAAGGCTTATAAACAGAATACGATTTCGATTTACAATTTTAATTCAAATGATATAGCCAAAATTGACGAGAGCAAAAAATACGGCACAGGGGAAGAAAGGCTAACAACGGAAAATTGCAGAAAGGTTTGCCATTTATGCGGGGTTTGCGACTTTAAAGAGATAAGCCCGATTTATTCGTCAAAAATAGAGAATGTTAAAGTACATAAAATACAAAAAAGTAATATCGATATAATCGAAAAAGAAACGCCGTTAGTGCTCGGTTCATTATATACAAAAGACATAAAAAACGGCGTGGACATTGTTAATATGAAGAAACCCGAAAATAACGACAATCAAGCCGTTTCTAAGCTTTTAATCAGATATTCGAAGAAGGGAACTATTAGATATCTTGGACATTTGGAAACCGCCAAAATACTGCTCAGAGTTTTTAGAATTGCAAAACTTCCTATTGTATATAAAGAATCAAGATTCAGTCCAAAGCCAAAAATCAGTTATTCCAATCCTGTGCCATTCATGAGCGAAAGCGATAACTTATATTTAACGATTAAAATAAAAAATAAATTGATTGATAGCGTCCATGATTTAAAGGATTTAATTAATTATTTTTTGCCGGATGGATTGAAGATTTTGGATGTTACGGAAGTAGAAACAAACTTTAAAATTTAAGCTTGACAAAAAGCTAAATAGATATAATATATTATTTAAATTGGCGTTTATAAAATTTTAGTTTATTTAATTTTTAATTTTAAAAATTTTTAGGGAGGGAAAAACCTTGAAAGCAAGAAAAGGATTAACCGTTTTATTAACCGCTTTATTTTTATTATTTATTGGTATAGGGCTTTATGGATGTGCGCAAAAACCATCCCCATCCAAACCTGCAAAAAAAACAACCCCAAAGGTTGCGGTGCCTGCTGCTCCAAGTACAGCAACAGCTCCAGTCCCCAAAGCTGCTAAAAAAGCCGGTTCTAAAAATTTAGAAGCCGCAGCAATGAAAATTATTAACGCACAAGGGTGTTTAGGCTGCCACATAATAAACGGCAAAGGTGGTTCAATTGGACCAAATCTTTCAAAAGAAGGAATAAAGGGACACTCTATTCACTGGCTTGAAGTGCAAATTAATACTCCTAAAGTCCATTATCCCAACACAATAATGCCGAATCACAATCTAAATCAGGCGCAACTGAAAACTGTAGCGGAATATCTTGAGTCATTAAAGTAAAGTGAAGTAAAGCAAGGTAAATTTAATTTAATTAATATTAACTCTAATTCCAATAAATAGGCATCTTTTGAAATAATTTAAAGAAACACCCGTCTGATAAAGCTAAGGTTATGAGGTCGCTTTATTATGTAGATGCGAAGCATTTTGCAAAATGGATAAAACGCCTGTTCTTATTGGAATAGGGCTTAAAGATGAAGACTGTCCGCCCAAGGGTAGTTTTGCCGTATATATGCTTATTAAATCCAAAAAACAGTTATTTATTGCAAAAAATAGCGGTCATGTCGTTTTACCCGGATGGAACGAAGAGGTGTTTAAGTTTTTTGCTCCATATCTGCCGAAAAGAGTGAAACCCAATTATTATAAAAATAATAACAACAAGAACAGAGATAAAGGTAAAAGGGAAATTTTATGAAAAACATTAATAGCTTAAATGTTATAAAGCAGGCGGAAATTTTAATGCCCGGCGGTGTTAACAGCCCTGTAAGGGCTTTTAAATCGGTTGAACTTTTGCCTGTCGTTATAAAGAGGGCAGAAGGGAGCAAAATTTACGATATAGACGAAAACGAATATATCGACTATGTGATGTCTTACGGTCCTATGATTTTGGGGCATGGCGACAAGCGGGTGATTAAAGCGATAAAAGATTCTGCCGAGGATGGGTTTAGTTTTGGAGCTACGACGGAAAGGGAGGTAGAACTTGCCGGTTTAATTAATAAGCATTTCCCTTCCATAGAAATGGTAAGGCTTGTTAATTCCGGAACGGAAGCGGCAATGAGCGCGATAAGACTTGCAAGGGGTTTTACGAAAAGGGACAAAATTATAAAATTCGAAGGATGTTATCACGGCCATTCCGATTCGATGCTTGTAAAGGCCGGTTCGGGAGCATTAACGACATCGGTTCCCTCAAGCGCCGGTATAACGAAGAGTTTATCTAAAGACACATTGGTTGCAAGTTATAACGATATAGAATCTGTCAAAGATTTATTTTTAAATCATAAAGAAGAGATAGCTGTTGTTATAATAGAACCGGTTGCCGCAAATATGGGAGTAGTTTTACCAAAAGAAGGCTTTTTAAAAGGTTTAATAGATTTATGCCATGAAAATGGATCGCTCATTATTTTTGATGAGGTTATAACAGGCTTTAGGATATCCTTAGGTGGCGCTCAGAGATATTATAATTTAAAACCGGATATTACATGCCTCGGGAAGATAATCGGCGGAGGTCTTCCGATAGGGGCTTTTGGCGGAAGAAGGGATATAATGGAACAAATCTCACCATTAGGCCTCGTTTACCAAGCAGGGACGCTTTCAGGTAATCCGATATGTGTCGCCGCAGGTATTGCGACGATAAACGCCATGGAGGAAGATAACACTATATCAAAGGCGGACGGAGCATCTAATTATTTGGTTAAAAACTTAAAAGATGAGCTTAAAGATTTTAAGGATAGTGTTACAATAAATAGCATATCGTCACTGCTTACAATATTTTTTAAAAAAGGGGATATTAATAACTTGGGCGATGTAATGAAATCAGATGCAAACTTATTTAAAAAATTTTTCGGTATAGCGTTAAATGAAGGATTGTTTATAGCCCCATCTCAGTATGAAGCTATGTTTTTAAGTTCTGCACACACACAGACCGATTTAGATAAAACCATTTTTGTTATTAAAAAAGCAATTAAAAAACTTTTTGAGTGAATTTAGTGAATTAAGCGATGTGCCTCTCTAAACGATATACACCATGATGAGGTTCAATGAAATAGGGTATAATAAACTTAGCTGTGTTTGCTGAAATTTGGTGGAGGGTATGGGACTCGAACCCGCGGCCTACGCCATGCGAAGGCAAAATCCTTAATATTTAAGCTGCTAATTTTATTAATTAATTTTTAATTTTAAAAATAGACTGTATCCTAAATTGTCTTTTAAAGGCTATTTTTGCTCGGCTGGATGTATAAGGTTAAAAAGCCTTTCGTTAAATCTGTTCATTAAATCTATCTTTTCGTCAAGACGGATTATATCAGCTTTAAGTTCTGATTTGGTAGAATCTATCTTTCCGTCAAGACGAGCTATGTCGGCTTTAAGCTCATTCTTAACGGAAGTTATATCGGCTTTAAGTTCCGATTTGGTAGAGTCTATCTTTCCGTCGAGACGTCCTATGTCCGCTTTAAGTTCTGATTTGGTAGAGTCTATCTTTCCGTCGAGACGTCCTATGTCCGCTTTAAGTTCGTTTTTAACGGAGTCTATTTTTTCGTCAAGGAAATCTACTTTTTTATCGAGACTGGCTATATCGGCTTTAAGCTCGTTTTTAGTAGAGTTTATCCTTTCTTCAAGGACATTGACCTTGCCCTTAATTTCTTTAAGGTCAGGGACGATAAGCTCCTGAATAATTTTTCTTATGGCATTTTCTTTAATGCTTTCTGCGGACATTTTGAACCCCTTAAGTTAAGTTAAATTAATTAATAATATTATATCAGAAGTTTTAAAAAAGAAAAATAAAAAAAGATTTTCCGCTGCCGCCGCAATTTTTAAAAAGTTATCAAGTTTTTCGATAGCGTTTTTTGCTGTCGAAAAACCAACGCAGGTAGTGTACCCCTAATCCCGACTTAGAACTACCTAATATATAAAAAAATAACAAAAAACCTCTTATGTTTTCTATGTTTGCGTGATATAATATACCACAAAACCGATCACCCGAA
>JAJZYP010000050.1 GCA_021798015.1 bacterium | reverse complement strand
CAAAGGGTATTCCGTGCATGTGTGCGCGATAGAGGAAGAAGCCGACAAGGGTTTAATGGATCATGCCGATTCAATTGTTTATATAAGTGTCGGCCAGCTTGGGAAATTGGTAAAATTTTTTAATTCCGTTGGGGTTAGAGATGTAATTATGGCAGGCAAGGTAAAAAAAACCCTTATGTTTAAAAAGGTTAAGCCTGATTTAAAAGCCATCACGCTTTTTTTATCTCTCAAGGATAAAAAAGACGATACTATCTTAAATGCAATTTGCAATTTCTTTGAAAAGGAAGGTATAGCCATAGTTCCGCAAACTAAGTATATAACCTCGATTTTCTTGCCTAAGGGTGTTGCCTCTAAAAGGGCTCCCACCAAAAAAGAAATGGAGGATATAGAGTTTGGTTTGAACGCCGCAAGGTTGATTTCTGCCGCGGATATTGGGCAGACCGCCGTTATAAAGGATAAATCCGTTATGGCATTAGAAGCGATAGAGGGAACGGATGAGGCAATTATAAGGGGAGGAAAACTTGCAAACGGCGGGGCTGTCGTTGTAAAAGTCAACAAACCAAATCAGGATTTAAGATTTGATGTTCCTGCGGTTGGCAGTAATACGATAGATGCCATTATATCGGTAAGGGCTACTTGTTTGGCATTTGAAACCAACACCATTGTTTTAAATAAAGAAGAGTTTATTAAAAAGGCAAATGAAGCATCCATTTCGATATATGTAATGTAAACTTTTATATTAAATCCCAACTAAAATTGACAAAAGTACTTATTGTTTCAGGAGAACTTTCAGGGGATATATTTGCCTCAGGCTTAATTAAATACCTTAAAAAAATTAAACCTGAAGCGATGTATTATGCAATGGGAGGGGAAAATCTAAAATCGGAAGGGGCAGAGCTAATTGCAAATATTGACGAATTAGCCGTTATGGGTTTTATGGAGGTTATATGCAAGATAAAAACAATCAAAAGGGTTTTAAAAAGTGTTTCAAGCTGGATAAGAATTAATAGACCGGATGTTATCATATTAGTGGATTTTCCCTCTTTTAATTTTAAAATAGCAAGATTATCCAATAGGTTAAATATTCCTGTGCTTTATTTTATTCCTCCAAAGATATGGGCATCAAGATATAAAAGGATTAATTTTATAAAAAGATATATTAAATTTGTGATTACGATTTTTCCATTCGAGCTTGAAATTTATAAAAAAGCGGGTATCGAAGCGTACTATTTTGGAAATCCGTTGTATGAGTTAAAATATAAACATATAATAATAAAGATAAAACCTGAAGACAAAAAGGGCAATTATCCTGTAATTTCATTTTTACCCGGTTCAAGAAAAACCGAGCTTAAATATCACACAAATCGAATTATCAAATCTTTACGGCTTATAAAATCTATTTATAAAGACGCCTTTTTTATCTTCCCATTCAGAAAAGGAATTGATGCATCCTATTTCATAAGGATGTTGAGAAGGAAAAATATACCCCAAGATTGGTATGCTGTCACAGGTTCCGTTGACGATGCGTTAGTTTCAAGCGACATAATTGTAGTGGCAAGCGGAACGGCTTCATTAGAAGCGGGATTTTATAAAAAACCGGTAATAATCGTATATTATTTAAATTTTCTAACATACATAATGGCTAAGATTTTGGTTAGCGTTAAGTATATCGGACTTATAAACATATTGGCAAATAAATTAGTCGTTCCGGAACTTATCGAATTAAAATTCACCCCTAAAAATGTCTTTATAGAAATAGATAAAATTTTAAAAGATGATTTTTATAAAAACTCTATTATAGATGAAATTGCAAATGTAATGTCCACCTTAAAAACCGATGTTGACCCGCTTGAAGCATCCGCTAATTTAATATATGATAAAATACTAAAAAATATTTAACTTTTAACCCGCAAGACAAGTCAAAAATTGCTATGAAAAAAGACTTTAATATTTTAAAAAGATTGGTTCCTTATATACTTCCCTATAAAAAAAGATTGATATTAGCTATGATAAGTATGGCTATTGTCTCGATTTTGACGGGACTTCTTGCTTATATTGTTAAGCCCCTTATAAATGACATATTTATAACAAAGAGCTATGAATATCTCCTGTTGATTCCGATTCTCATAACGATTATTTTTGTGGTGAAAAACATTTTTTATTATATGGAGTTTTATTATATAGGCAATGTCGGGCAGAACATAATAAGAACATTAAGAGATGAGGTTTATTCCGCTATCGTAAAATTTCCGGTACCAAAATTAAGCAAGATTCCGACAGGGGTTTTAATTGCAAGAATAACTTACGATATAAATATTATTCAAAGAACAGTTTCAGATTCGATAAGCGCTGTTATGAAGGACATATTAACAATACTCGTGCTTATCATCGTCGTATTTTATATGGATTTTTATCTGGCGATAGTTGTTTTTGTCCTATTTCCCGTAGTTATAATCCCTGTTTCGCTACTGGGGAAAAAAGCGAGAAAAACAAGCACGGATACACAAACAGAGATGGGCAATATAACTAAGTTTTTAGATGAAACCATTTCGAGTTTAAGGACGGTAAAGGCTTATAATATGGAAGAGCTTGAGATTAACCGTTTTAAAAAATTATCCGACAATCTTTATAGATTTTTGATGAGAATGACAAAGATAAGGGGACTAACTGTTCCGTTTGTCGAATTAATAGGTGGTATTTCCGTTTCCCTTATCATATTTATAGGAGGCTTGCAGGTAATAAAATTTGGTTATACCCCGGGCAATTTCTTTTCTTTTTTAACCGCAATCCTTTTACTGTATGAACCGGTAAAAAGTTTGTCCCGGTTAAACAACAGTTTGCAGGAAGGTATTGCGGCGGGAACGAGGATTTTTGACATAATAGACGGGGAGGCCGAAAAGACGGAAGGCAAACGCTCGTTGCCAACGGAGATTAATAGTTTAGAGATAAAAAATCTTTATTTTAGTTATGATAAAAGCGAGGGCTATGACTTACAAAATATAAATATTGAGGCGCAAAAGGGTAAAACAATAGCCATAGTAGGCTATTCCGGTGCGGGTAAAAGTACTATTTCAATGTTAATACCTCGTTTTTACAATCCTGATAGCGGAGAAATACTAATTAATGGAATAAATATTAATGAATTTAATTTAAAGGATTTAAGAAATAGTATTTCATATGTATCGCAACAGGTAATTTTGTTTAATGAACCTATCAGGTTTAATATTGCATACGGCAGTTTTTACAAAGATATAGATGATATAATAAAGGCTTCAAAATTTGCCTTTGCCCATGATTTTATTATGAAACTTCAAAACGGTTATGACACGGTTGTTGACGAAGCAGGGTTAAGGCTTTCCGGAGGGGAAAAACAAAGGATACTTATTGCCCGGGCTTTTTTGAAGGATGCTCCTATAATTATACTCGATGAAGCTACTTCTTCTTTGGACAGTGAGTCTGAAAAGGAGATTCAGAGCGCTCTGTTTGGAACGGATGAAAACCATTACGGTCTGTGCCAAAATAAAATTGTGATAATCATTGCCCACAGACTATCCACGGTAAAAAGAGCTGATAAAATATATGTTTTAGAAAATGGTGAAATAGTCGAAAGCGGAAATCACGAAGAGCTAATAAAAATTAACGGTATTTATAAAAATCTTCTTATAAAGCAAATGGGTAATTAACACACCCGGATTATCATACATTTTTATTTTTTATTATGAAAAAGACCTTATTTGTACTTTATAATCTTTTATTAATTATAATCCTGCCATTTTTTTTTATATGGATGTTATTTCTTTATTTTATAAAAAACAAAAGAGGAATAGGGTTTTTTAATAAACTTTTTCCATTTTTAAATAAAGGTATAAAAGAATTAAATTTTGAAAACGGAGTTTGGATTCATGCCGTTTCTTTAGGCGAAATTAAAGCATCCACAAATTTTATTGACCTGATTATAAAAGAAACTAGTAAATCTGTTTATCTTTCCATGGTTACCAAAACAGGCTATGATTATGCAAAAAGCCTTTACGAAAGAGATAGGAATCATGTTTATGTTTTTTATTTTCCTTATGATTTTTATTTTTCTATTAAAATTATACTAAGCTTGATAAAACCGTCGTTATTTATATGCATTGAAACCGAAATATGGCCGAATTTATTTAATATGTTAAAACAAGGAAAAGTCCCAATTTCTATTATAAACGCAAGAATTTCCAATAAATCATATAAAAATTATTTAGCATTAGGTTTCTTTTTTAAATATGTTTTTGAAAGTCTTAATTTAGTTCTTTGCATATCAGACGGGTATTATGATAAATTTTTAAAACTTGGCGTAAAAGGGAAAAATATTCATGTAACGGGAAATATGAAATTTGATTTAAGCCTTGCAAATTTTACAAAAGAAGTTGATAGAAAAAAAGAGAATTTAAACAATATCTTTAAATATGGAAAGGTAATAGTTGCAGGTAGTACTCATAAAGAAGAGGAAAAATTAATTTTGGATGCCTTTATGAAGTTAAATAAAAAGGATAAAAAAATTTTTCTTTTTATAGCTCCAAGGCATCCCGAAAGATTTGACTATGTTTATAGTCTCATAAAGGATTACAACTTGCAATGTTATAGGCTTTCCTCTATTTATTCGTCAAATTATAAGCTTACCCCTCCGCTTAATAATGATTTTAAAAAGATGAGCCCTGCTAATTTTGCTGATTCCGCTGATCTAAGAGTTGTTGTTTTGGTGGATACAATTGGAGATTTGATAACAATTTATAGCATATGCGATGTTGCTTTTATAGGAGGGAGTATGGTGCAAGTTGGAGGGCATAATTTATTAGAGCCGTTATTTTTTGGAAAGCCCGTAATCTTTGGTAAATATGTAGAAAATTTCTCAGAAATTGCAGACAAGGTTATTGAAATTAAAGCAGGCAAAATGGTAGCATCCCCTGAAGAATTATTTAATGCGGTGCTATATTATTTATATAATGAAAAGGCTATAAAAGACGCAAGAGAAAGCGGCTTAAAGCTTATATCGCAAAATAAAGGATCATCGTTAAAAAATATGGAATATATAGTTAAATTATTAAAAAGATAAGTTCCTATGCCCTTATGTTATTCATTATTATGTTATTATGGGGGCTTACTGGTTCATTAAATTCAAAAAATCGGTATTTGATTTTGTATTTTTAATTTTATCTATTAAAAATTCCATTGCCTCTGCGGTATCCATATTGGATAAAACCTTTCTTAAAACCCAAATCTTTTTAAGATGGTCCTTATCGACAAGAAGTTCTTCCTTTCTGGTGCCTGACTTATTTATATCGATAGCAGGGAATATTCTTTTTTCCGCAAGTTTTCTATCTAAGTTTACTTCCAAATTTCCTGTTCCTTTAAACTCTTCAAAAATAACCTCATCCATTCTTGAGCCGGTATCTATTAAAGCTGTTGCTATTATGGTAAGACTACCCCCTTCCTCGATGTTTCTTGCAGCTCCAAAAAATCTTTTTGGCTTGTGAAGGGCATTTGAATCAACCCCGCCTGATAGAACCTTGCCTGAAGATGGGATAGTCACATTGTATGCGCGGGCAAGCCTTGTAATAGAATCCAGCAATATAACAACATCTTTTCCGGTCTCGACAATCCTTTTTGCTTTTTCGATCACTATTTCTGCAATCTGAATATGTCTTTGAGGCGGTTCATCGAATGTGGAACTAATTACTTCTCCGTTAACAGATCTTTGCATGTCGGTAACCTCCTCAGGTCTTTCGTCGATTAAAAGAACCATCAGAAAAATTTCTTTATGATTAGCATTTATGGCATGGGCTATATCTTTTAAAAGCATCGTTTTTCCTGTTCTTGGGGGTGCCACAATCAGTCCCCTTTGACCCTTTCCGATAGGAATTAGCAAATCCATCAGCCTTGTGGATAAATTTTTAGGATCGAATTCAAGTTTTATTCGGTCTTCCGGATATAAAGGGGTCAGGTTATCAAATAATATCTTTTCTTTAGCAATTTCAGGATCTTCAAAATTAACACTTTCTACTTTAAGAAGGGCATAAAACCTTTCGCTGTCTTTCGGTGGTCTAATTACACCGCGAATAGTATCGCCGGTCCTAAGTCCAAATTTTCTAATCTGGGACGGCGATACATAAATGTCGTCAGGTCCATGAAGATAATTTGCTTCAAGCGATCTTAAAAATCCGTATTGGTCAGGCAAAATTTCAAGCACACCTTCTCCCGAAAGCAAACCGTTTTTTTCGGCTTGCTGGTTTTTTTCGGTTTCAGCCTGAAGTAAGGCATATATTAGATCTTGCTTTCGCATTCCCGATGCCCCCTCTATGTTATAATTCTTTGCTATTTGCAGTAGCTCGGAAATTTTTTTTGCGGATAATTCTTTAATGTTCATAAATACCTCTCAAATTTAAAATTTTATTTCGGTTATTTTTATTTATTATACTATGGACCATTTACTTTGCCTTCTGGCATCGATGCGATGACCTTCGGCTAAATCTAAAACCGTTCGTTCATTATTGCCGTCTGTTGGGAATGTCGCAACACCGGCATTTAATGACAATATATCCTGATTTTCATTCTTAAAGTTTTCCTCAACCTCCGAAAAAATAGTTTTTAAAATATCTTTGGCTAAGTTCTTATCCATACCCGGAAACAATATAATAAATTTATTTCCATATCTGGCGGCTATATCAAATATTCTTATATTTTTTTTAATAATATTTGCGATTAACCCTATGTTTTTGTCTCCCGCACTGTGGCCGAATATAGAGTTTAGTTTGTTTAATTGATTTAGTGAAATTAAAGCGATAGATAATATTCCTTTTTCGTTGGCAATTTTTTGCATCTCTTGAAAAAGTTTTTCATGAAAATATTTAAAATTGTTGAGTCCCGATACATAATCAATCTGGGAACAATCCCTCATAATCTGAACGCATTTATTTGAGTTTAAAATGTATGCAAGGACAGAAAAAATTGCACCCCATACTTCAGTTTTGTTATTTCCACAACTCTTAAATCCCGGGACGGAATACATTATGACAAAATATGAATCCGTATAGGCGGTCTTTAATTCGTAAGCGTAAAACTCCGTGACATTATCATGTTCAAATAAATGGTTATATTTGGAATACTTCTCCTGTTCCTTTGTGAAATCCACATATAAACCGTTTTTAACGGATTTTATTTCTTTTAATGTAGATAATGGTGGATTTTCATTAAATTTTTTAACATATTCATGAGAAATCCCCCTTGAAATTTCTATTTCTTCTTCCAGATTATATTTCTTGCATATAAACATTATAGCTGTTGCCCCAAATGTGTATTCAAAACCTATATTAACAAAATGAAATATTTCTTCTCTCGACTTTCTTTGATTGGCAAATTCTAAAAGTTCATTTATAAACGTATAGCCTAAATCTTCACATTTGTCATATTCCTTCATGTATATATCTCCATTTATTGGATTAAATTCAGGAATCAGGAAATTTTAACTCTTTTGAAGTTGTATTTTTTAATTACGATAGATAAATGTTGTTTAGAAAGTTTATTAATAGTTGAATTTGAGGAATTAAAAACTTAAATCCGTAGTTATTGTTGATTATAAAATCAGACTTTTTAATTTTTTCTGCTTGATTTAATTGATTTTTATCCCTTTTTATAAAATCGTCAAAAGCAAATTTTTTATATGATCTTTTAATCCTTTTTGAAAAATCACAGGTAACAAGGATAGTTTTATCTAATTTTTGATAATATCCAGATTCGATAATAACCGCGCCTTCAATTATTGCTATGGGTTTTTTACTTCTTTCAAGTATCTTATTGATATTTGTTATTAAAACCGGATAGATTATAGCTTCCAAAGCCTTCTTTTTAGAGAAGTCTGAAAAAATAACTTCTGCCAAAATTTTCTTATCAATCTCTTTATCTTTATTTAAAATGTTTTTACCAAAAAAAGCAACAATTTTTTTATATTCTGCCGTATTTTTTTTAAGTGACTTTTTGGCCTCAAAATCAAGGTTTAAAGTTAAGAATCCGCAATCTTTTAATAAAGTAAGAATCGTAGTTTTTCCGGACCCTATAGAACCCGTCAGACCTATTTTTATCATTTTTTAATCTTAAAATAAATCTCAATCAATTTATCGCTATAAAAGAGACCTGCCTTTTATCTGTTTTATTGCGTCTATAACTATAAAAATTTTTATCCTCAAAATTACATTTATTTAAATCATAAATATTTTCTTTTTTGAACCCGTAAAGATTAAGTTCATTTTTTAAGAGACCCTTTAAGTCAAAATATAGCTTATTGTATTCACTTGTTCTTTCAAAGAATCTCCTGTTTAGTTTATTTTTAGCTATAAATTTATTTAAAAAATCATCTTTAACTTCATAGCAATTTTTACAGATAGAAGGACCTGTTATAATAATTACATCATCTAAATTTGAATGAAAGTCATTTATTAATATACTTTTAGCATTTATTATTATGTCCGTGTAAACTCCTCTCCAGCCGCAGTGAACTGCGCCTGCAACCCTTTTAATACGGTCGTAAAAAAGAACGGGGATGCAATCGGCTGTCCTTATGCAAAGCATTATGCCTGTTTTTTGAGTAAAAACCCCGTCAGCCTCGGCTAAATTTAAATCGTAATAATTACCTGCATCCTTTATTTTAAAATTTTTGTCTAAAACTACTATGTTATTACCGTGAACCTGCTTAACTTCATAAATATAAACATCTTTTTTATTAAAACATGCAGGAATATATTCCAAAAGTTCTTTTCTTGCAGTCCGGTTTTCCAATTGAAAGTCAAGGGTATTATCTATAAATCCATATACTACACTGCCATCATTTAAGTCTAAGTCTAAATCTAAATCTTTAATATCATAAATCATTTTTTATTATTTTTATTGTTCATTGTCTGCATCGAAAGCCCATAACATATCACCAGGGACTTCCGCCTTTAAAATCATTTTTTCTTTGGTTTTCGGATGTAGAAATTCTAATATATACGCATGAAGCATCTGTCTTTTTACAAAGTTTAAGCTCTTATATTTATATAGTGCGTCTTTCCTTTTATAAACTTTATCTCCCACAATTGAATGACCTGTTTCAAAAAGAGACACCCTGATTTGATGGGTTCTTCCAGTATGAGGCATTACCTTAAGCAGGGTCGCCACGCCCCTTATTTGTTTTATAGTTTCAAATCGGGTAAGGCAATATCTTCCCGTTTCTTTGGTTATTTGCATTTTAATTCTGTTTTTTACGTCTCTTTTAATAAACCCTTCTATGCAACCGTCTTTCTGCGGAAAAAGACCGTAACATATAGCAAGATATGTTTTTTTTATTTCCCTATTTTTAAAACTCGATATAAGCGCATTATGGGAAAAATCGTTTTTAGCAATTAACATTATACCCGAAGTATCTTTATCCAACCTGTGAACTATTCCGGGTCTTTCAATACCGCCAATGCCTGAAAGGTTTGATATTTTTCCAATAAGAATATTAACTAAGGTATTATCATAATTTCCCTTTCCTGGATGAACGCAAATGCCCGCAGGCTTATTTATTGCAGCGATGCAGTCGTCTTCATAAATTATTTCAAGATCGTATTCTAAGGGGGTTAGCCCTGTTTTTTTTGTTTCAGGTTCCTTCACGGTTAATATGGAGCCTTCTTTTAATTTATATGCCGGTTTTTTAACTATTAGCCCGTTAACCGTTACATTGCCGCTTAGTATAAGTTTTTGAATGTATGCTCTGGTATTATTAAAGAGCTGTGTTTTTAAAAATAAATCTAATCTTATATTACTATAAGAACAAACAAATGAAACTATTCCCATAAAATTCGTCCGGTCATTTCACCGGGTATTTCGATGCCGAGCAGTTTAAGGATTGTCGGAGCTATGTCGGCAAGCTTCCCTGGTTTTAAAGCAGGGATTTCCTCTGGATAATTAGAAACAATAGCAAATGGCACCGGGTTAAGAGTATGGTTAGTCATAGGCATATCATTCTCATCAAGCATTGTTTCGGCATTTCCATGGTCTGCAGTTATAATGCAGGCATGATTTTGATTTAAGATTACAGGTATTATTTCGCTAAGAGCTAAATTTACGGACTTAACCGCCTTAACGGCGGCATTATAATCTCCGGTATGCCCTACCATATCGCAGTTTGCAAAATTACAAACTATTAATTTATATTTATTGGATTTAATCCTTTCGATTAAGGCATCCTTAACCTTAAAGGCGCTCATTTCAGGAATCATATCGTAAGTTTTGTATTCTCTTGGGGACGGTATTAGCAATCTGTCCTCATGTTTAAACGGTTCTTCCTTTCCGCAGTTAAAAAAATAGGTTACATGCGCATACTTTTCCGTTTCGGCTATTCTAAACTGATTAAATCCGTTGTTTTCAATAACCTGTCCTAGAGTATTAATATAATTTTCGGGCGGGATGATATAGTCATTTTCAAATGAGCCATCATATTTGGTCATCGATATAAAATTTTTAACAGGTTTAAATTCATCCCTTGAAAAATTATCAAAATATTTAAATGTAAGAGCCATGGTCAGTTGTTTAGCTCTGTCCGCTCTGAAGTTAAAGAATAAAACGCTGTCCTCCTGTTTAATGGAACCATCTTTATTCTCCTTATTATCAATTACAATTGGAGGCATAAATTCATCTGTTATTCCGTTATCATAAAACCTTTTTATGGCAAGGATAGGGTCGCCTGCTTCTTCTCCCTTTAGTCCCGTTAGTAAATCGAAAGCAGTTTTCGTTCTATCCCACCTCGTATCCCTGTCCATAGCATAAAAACGGCCGCACATCGTCGATAAGAAAACCGAACTGTGTAGTTTTATAATTTCTTCTATCAGTTCTTTTAAAAAAACCTTCCCGCTTGTTGGCGGGGAATCCCTGCCGTCCAAAAATGTATGAATATAAATTTCTTTTACATCGCTAGCCCTGAAAAAGCGGATTAAGTATAATAAGTGAGATAGTTCTGAGTGAACTCCGCTTTCGGATAGGAGTCCTATTAAATGAACCCTTGAATTTCCGGTTTTGATTTTTTCTAAAAATAAAGACAAGGTTTTATTATTCTTTAAGGTGTCGTTTTCAATTTGCATATCGATTTTTGTCAAATCCTGCATTATAATCCTTCCGGCACCAATATTGGAATGCCCCACTTCCGAGTTCCCCATGGTATTTCTTGGTAAACCGACATCTTTGCCGTGAGCGGTTAGAGTCGTAAAGGGATAATTTTGAAAGATAGAATTTATAAACTCAGGATTTGCATTTATTATGGCATTGCCTTTTATAGAGGAAGACAAACCAAAACCATCTAAAATAATCAAAGCTAACCTGTCATATTTTTTCATTTATAATTTATATAGTATTTATATAGTTTATTGCTCCGGGATTAATGACGAAATATTTTTAATGTCGTCTTTTTGTCCGCTTTCGTAAAGCGTTCCGGATGTTTTTATGTTAAATGTGTTCCATAGGCTGCAGGATGGACAAATCGAAGAATAATTATAAGAAACAAATCCACAATTTGAACAAGTAAAAGGTAACTTAACAGGATATTGATTTTTAAGGGCTTTTCTAAAATTTACCGCGGAATCGTTATACTTTCCTCTTTTAAAATAACACTCGGCTAAAAGAAGATTAAGAGAATTGTCTTTAAAAATTGAAGCGGGGATTTCGTGAAGGCTTGAAAGTGCATCATCAACCATTTCGAGCCTCATATAGAGTTTTCCCAGAAATAGTCTATATTCCCATTTTTCAGGGTTATCATAAATAAGTTTCTGGTAAAATTTAATTATATTTTCGGGGTGATTCGTTTTTATCGCTATGTCTTCAATTTTAATAAGAATGGCTAAGTTACCGGTTTTTAAAAACGCCTTTTGCCATAAATCGAATACTTCAGGGTATTTCCCTTTTTTAATATAAATATCCCCCAGAGATATGTACGCCGGGACAAAATTTTTATTTTGCGTTAACACCTGGTTAAATCTTTTAGCTGATCTTACGGTATCATTTTCCGTTTCTAAGAGGTATTTCCCAAATTCATATTTAAGTCCAAGCATAACCAATTCCTCTTTTTTATTAATCTCTTTATCCTTTGATTCTGCGAGAAAAAGTTTGGACATCTTGTAAGCATTTTTCCACTCGCCCTTTTTTATGTAAATATCTTTTAACTGCGTTATTGCATATAGGTTATCATTTGAGGATTCTAACGCCTTATTATAATAAACTATTGCCTTATCATAATCTTTGTTTAATCTATATAGATTTCCTGCCTCATTAAGGGCATGAAGATTATCCTTTTCGATATCCAGCACTTTATTCAAGTTAAATTCGCAATCTTTAATTTTTCCTTTATGTTTATAAATTTTAGCCAGAAGCAAATAACCGCTTACGCTATTTTCATAAACAGATAGATATTTTTTTATTAAATCTATAGCCTTATCGTATTGTCCTTTAATATATAAATCATAAGCCTTGTTGACGGAGTTATCTATTTCTGTTTTTATGAACTGCTTCCTTTTAAATAAGAGGTTTTTTATCCAAGAAATTGAATCCTTTAAAATATTTATAGACAGGACAAGAACAATTCCGACTAAAAATGCCGAAAAAATATAAATTATAAGATATTCATTAATTATATGTTGTGAACCGGGGGCATAATGCAGTGGAATCTTCACAGGATTAAGCATGTAAAGATACTCAAAGAAGGCTATCAGTACCAGAATGGCGATCATTAATGTGATGATATACATAAATTAATAAACTATAATAATTTGCGGGTTATTTAGTTTTCTATAATTAATTCTTTGGCGTCAGGCCATAATCCTTCAAGGTTGTAATACGACCTTAAATCATCGTGGATAACGTGTATTATGACATCTCCATAGTCAATTACAATCCACCTTGAGTTAGAAAGACCCTCCACCCCAATGGGACGCTTTTTTATAGAATCTATTACATTATTAGCTACCGACGATATTTGGCGATCGGATGAGCCGCCTGCTATAATAACAAAATCGGTTATTCCGGAAATTCTTCTAATATCAAGCACTATAATATTGTGAGCCTTTTTCTCTAAAAGAGAGTCTATAACAGACCTTATAGTTTTATTTGTTCTTTTTAGTTTTTTTCTTTCGGTTTTTACGTTAATTATTTTAAACCACCCTATGGTTATAAAAAGTTAAAAGTACATTTTATTATTTATTATATAATTAATAACATCCTTTGGCAATAGATAGAGGTTAGAAATATTTTTCTTAAAGTTATTTCTGATTATTGTGGATGAAATATCCATTCTTGTAATTTGAAAAAAATTTATATATTTATTTTTAGATGTAATAAATCTTTTGTTTTTATGGTCGATATTTATTCCGCCTTTTATCTTATTAGGCAAAAAGGATGTAAGTTTTATTAGATTTTTTGGATTAAATCTTATGTTGTTACGATTAATAACGATAAAATTAACCATGTCAAAGAGGAATTCGCCATTTTTCCAATTTTTTAAATCAAAATATGTATCCATTCCTATGATAAAATATAAATCGTCATTTGGGTATAACTTCTTAAACTGAATAATGGTATCGTAAGAGTAAGAAATTCCGCCCCTTTTCATTTCAATATCCGAAACCCCAAATTTTTTATGATTGTTTATTGCGATATTTATCATTTCAAGCCTTTTTTTCGGGCTTTGCGATATTTTTTCTTTATTTGAAGTTATATTTGTCGGGACAAATATAACTCTTTCCAAAAAGTTTTGCGCAATTTCTTCCGCAGCTCTTAAATGTCCATAATGAATCGGATTAAATGTTCCGCCGAAAATGCCGATCTTCATAACCTTGTCTGATAATTGCCAAAAACGATAAATTTAGTTGTGGTAAGTTCACGAGCGCCCATTGGCCCAAAGGCATGAATCTTTGAGGTGGATATGCCTATTTCTGCCCCCAACCCGAGTTCAAAACCATCGTTGAATCTGGTAGATGCATTAATAAGGACACAGGAAGAGTTTACCTTTTTTATAAACTCCAGAGCATTGTTGTAATTTTCGGTGAGTATTGCTTCAGTATGATTGGAGCCGTGTTTTTTAATATGCTCTATGGCGGTGTCCATATCGGGGACCGATTTTATGGCTAAGGTTAAATTTAAATATTCGGTGTCCCAATCGATATCTTCTGCCGATGCAAGAAAATTAAATTTATTTTTGTACATATTTAAAATTTCGCTATCAACTTTTACTTTCACGCCATTTTTTTTAAGTTCGTTAAGCATCTCCGGCATAAATTTCTCAAGCATGGAAGAATGGACTAAAAGGGTTTCCAACGCGTTGCAAACGGACGGTCTCTGAACTTTTGCGTTAATAATGACATTAAG
>JAJZYP010000049.1 GCA_021798015.1 bacterium | reverse complement strand
AAAACAACAGATGAAAGAACGCAGGAATATATTAACGATAACGGTCATGATGATTTCAGCAATAAAATAATAGACGCTTCTTTAAACAGAGGCGCAAAGATTTATTATTTGGAAGAAGATTTAAAGAGAATACCTGAAATGATTAAAAATTTAAAGGCAGAGCTGCTTGATTTAGAAAAAGAATATAAAAAGGAAAAATTAAAAGAAAAGGTTTATTTCCTCACGGAAGGAAAAACAAATCTTTGTATAAAATATTAAAGAAAAAAAAAGGGGGGGGGTGCTTATGAAAACCACAAGTAAAATTAGAAATTATATTTTTTACGCATCGCTAATAACTTTTCTTATTGCAAGCATTGTGGCAATTATACATGGAGTCAAATATGGCTCTATTTTTGAGAATGGTAGTTTTTCCGGAACTAAATTTGAACTGCTTATTTATCTCGTGTCTATAGGCGGCAATATCCTAACGTGGCTCGGCTGGCTTGGTATATTAATTTTAGCATACATATGGAAAAAACTTTATGAAAATCCGGAATTATAACGAACAAAAATTTTATAAAAGCGCAACGGAAATAAGCAACCTTATTTTTTTTTTGGAATAAAATTATTACAAAAATAAACAAAGGACAAAAATAGATGTTTAAAGAAGTCGCATTAGACTTAGACGGCGTAATATTCGACTACGAAAAAACTTTTCAAAAAGAAGCCGTAAAAATCGGATTTGAAGTTTCGGTTAAGCATCCCGAAATATATAATATGGCGCAACGATACGAAATTCCGCAGGAAACGGTCTCTCTAATCAATTCAAAAATAGACTTTTCCGATATGGAAGTTTTTGACGAGGTTATAAATTTAAAGCATTATATTAAAGATATTAAATGCTTTATAACGTCAAGCCCGATAGAAGCCTTGCATTTAAGGAAAATAAATATATCCAAAGTATTCGGCAAAGACATTCCGATATATCATGCGGATACGAAAGAAAAACATAGAATTATTTCCGAACTTGGAATAAAATATTTCATAGACGATTATAATTTGGCGATTCACCATATAGAGTTAAACTGCCCTGATTGCAGGCCTTACTGGCTTAACAGAGGATACGGAGATTTTAGTCTGCCGGAACCGGAAAATAAGATAAACAGTTTGACGGAGTTTTTTAAAGAATTATAATTATAAGAGATAGACGATTTTAATAAAAAATAGACAGGAGGTTATTTGTATGAAAAATATTGAAATGAACGTCGCCGGCGATGTTTTAACAATCAAGGTTGACCTTTCCAAGACATTCGGCAAATCCAGCAGCGGCAAGTCGACCATTATCGCTTCTACGGAAGGCAATATATCGGTACCCGGCAAAGAGGAAATCAAAATAGGGTTAAATGTTTATACGAAATAAAAATATTAATAGCTTAACGTTAAATAAAATCTAAGGGGTATTCATGAGTCGTTATGACGATATTGAAAAACTTGCAAATCTTCAAGAAAAAGGTTTAATAACGCCGGAAGAATTTGAAGAACAAAAAAAGAATTTATTAAATCAAAACAATAATATTGCGAAAAACAATGAAAATGTTTCTCCGAAGAGTCGTTTGGTTGCCGCTATATTATGTTTTTTCTTTGGATGTCTCGGCGTTCATCGTTTTTATGTGGGCAAGATAGGCACTGGTATTCTTATGATTCTTACTTTTGGAGGATTGGGAATTTGGACATTAATTGATTTTATTATTATTATTGTCGGTTCATTCACGGATTCCGAAGGGAAAGTTCTCAAAAATTGGAATGATTAAAAATGAAAAAATATAAAATAATATCGTTATTAACTTTTATCTTTATCCTTTTCTTTTCATCTCAAGTCTTTGCATTAGGTATTTTCAATATTCCATACAACCAATCCGACCCTAACTTTAATAAACTTGCTATGCGGGTTTATAATTCCGGCAGTCCTTATACCTATGTCAATGGAGCTTATACTTATAACGCCATACCGATAACAACGACTATGTCCGGTTGCAAATTAATAAGTATAATCCGCAGGACGCAGGGCTTTCCGAAACCGGCATACTGGGCTATAGAAAATTATAAGATATGCGGCGGTAATATTTCAGAGGTTAAGAATACCAATATGGCGGGGTGGGATAATTTGCCAAACGGGATAAAACCCGTTATAAATAATACTATCCAAGAGGCAAGGCAATACGGCAAGGCAAGCGCAAATTATTACGGATATAGGGTAATAGCAAAGACCGGCGCTTACGTCGGGACGGTATTCGTTTACGTGCTTAACGGGATTAAGTTAGAAGCGATGATGAGGTTTTAAACTCGGCAAAATTTAGAATTAAAATTATAGTAAAATATTTTTATAGCATAGGATAGTATAGGAATAGAAATGAATTATGTATTTACTATATTTATAGTCATTTTAACGGCTGTTTCAACAGCTCTTTTTGAATATTATTTTAATATAAAACGTGACCGCCTAAATAAAAAAGATAGGCTGTTAATTTTGCTTGTGTCTATAAAAACAGAATTATCTGTTATTAAAAAAAGAGAGCAAGAAATCATAGGAAATGTTATAAATGAAACTGATAAATCAAATAAAAAGGACATTGCACCTATTATAGGATTATTAAAAACCAATCAGGACTATTTTACTATATATAACAATTCATCGCATGAATTGATTGGACTTATTAGTCAAAACAAAGAATTAAAAGAATTACAAAAAGATATAGTGGAGGTATATACTCTCGCAAAAGGTTATTTTGATGAACTTGTTTATTATGGGGAATTATGTGCCGATAAAATAAAAAGTGGTTTTATTGCTCCGAAACTATTAGAAAATTGTCAAAAATTGGAAATGGTCGATTTTTCAAATAAAACTCATATTAAAGATAAAACTGTTTTTAATTATTACAATTACATCAAGAAAGAGAGAGAAAAATTACTTTGTTTAGTAGATAACGTTATTTCTGATATTGATAAACTTTTGGCGGCTGGCTAATAGCGCAATTAATAAAATAAAATAAAGTTTATTTTAAAACTCTTACAGAACAATGCTTTAAAACAAATTAACGGTTAAGTATATAAAAGAAAGTCGTTTTTTATCTTAACGGTTACAATCAAAAACTAAAGTCGGAATAAATTTTGCAAAGTGTAAAAATAAGTTTTCATTTAAGCTACCTTAATTAATCGGTAGTCTTAGAAAAACATTAATAAAATAGAAGGATAATATGACTAATTTTCGTGAAATTATTGAATATTATAGAAACAATCATTACAACAAAAAAGATAAAGGTCTTAAATTTGAGCGGCTTATAAAAACATTTTTAAAAACAGATGAGCAATATAAAACACTATTTTCAGACGTATGGTTGTGGAACGAATGGGAAGGAAATGATAACCAGCCGGATACAGGAATAGATATTGTCGCAAAAGAATACGATGGAAGTTACTGGGCTATTCAATGTAAATTTTACGATAAAGGCCGCGTAGATAAAAAAGATATAGATAAATTTATAGCCGTATCCGGCAAGCATCCTTTTAGCAAGAGAATGATAGTTTCAACTACACAACTCGGCAAAAATGCAGAAAATGTAATTAAAGATCAACAAATTCCTATTAGCCAACTTTCTATAGATACCATACAAAACAGTCTTATAGACTGGTCTAAATTTATTCCTGAAAATCCGGAATCACTTACTCTAAAACCTAAAAATAGTTTAAGAGATTATCAACAGGAAGCGTTGGAAAATGTTATAGAAGAATTTAAAACAAATGATCGCGGCAAACTTATTATGGCTTGCGGAACTGGTAAAACGATAACTGGTTTAAGAATAACCGAAGAAATCTTAAAAAACGGAGGTAGTGCTATCGTTTTGGCTCCCTCTATTGCTCTTATTTCTCAAAATTTAAGAGAATGGACGGCGCAATCCACAAAACCTATGAAATTTTTTGTAGTATGTTCCGATTCAAAAGTAGGAATAAAAGATGAAGATTACAGCATTTCTGATTTAGCCTATCCGTCTACTACAAATTCAACAGAACTTTTAAGGCAAATAGAAAATACAAAAAAACAATTCCCTGATGCATTAATAGTTATATTCTGCACATATCAATCAATAGACACTATTATAGAAACTAATCTTGAATTTGAGATAGCGATATGCGATGAAGCACATAGAACGGTGGGCACCAATCAGAATACTGCAAAAAGAGAAGATCAATCATATTTTACTAAAATTCATAGCAATGATTATATAAGAGCTAAGAAAAGACTTTATATGACCGCCACGCCCAAGATATATTCGGAATCGTTAAAAACTAAAGCCGATGAAGCGTCCGTTGTCTTGTACTCAATGGACGATGAAATTATATTTGGCAAAGAATTTTACAGTATGAGCTTTAGGAAAGCAATAGACAAGGGAATACTATCAGATTATAAAATAGTAATTCTAATAGTAGATGAAAATGAAGCTATCATAAAATTTAAATTTGATTCAAATAAAATAGATGAAGCTTCAACAGCGGATAAGGCAAAACTAATAGGCTGCCAGAGAGCTATTAATAAAATATTTACAAACGACAGTGAAAATGAAGAAGAAAATATTGATAAAACGCCTATGAAAAGCATTGTATCTTTTACCAATACGATAAAAGACTCAGAAGACTTTGTAAAGCTCATAAAAAGCTCAAGAGATATTCTGGCCGAAGGCGTAGAAATAATACCTTATCATGTTGACGGAAGCATGGGCATCGCAGAAAGAGAAAAATATATAAATATACTTAAAAATCCGGAAGAAAATAAATGCGTAATAGTATCAAACGCAAAATGTCTCTCCGAAGGCATAGATGTTCCTGCTCTTGACGGAATTATTTTTACACAGCCGAGAGATTCCCAAATAGACGTAGTCCAAGCAGTAGGCAGAGTTATGAGAAAATCTAAAAATAAAAAAACAGGCTACATAATAATACCTGTAGTAAATAGCGTAAGCGATACAGATGAAACAATAGCCTTAAATTTAAGCAAAGGCGATTACAAAACGGTTTGGTCGGCAATAAACGCTTTAAAATCTCACGATGAAGATTTTAAAAATGAAATAGATAATATAGAAATTGGTTCAAAGCCGAAACATATTGATGTAATAGGGAAAAAAGATAAAGTAAATACCGATATTTTACAAAATCTTGAATTTGATTTTGGTAGTGAAATTAAAAATATAATGTTTTCAAAAATATTAAAACAAACAAGAGATCCTGAGCATTGGGAAGAATGGGCGGGAAAGGTAGCATTATTAGTAGGTACTTATAAAAATAGAATTAACAATATAACGGCAAATAATGCAAATATAAAAGAAAAATTTGATAGTTTTATTAAAGATTTTAAAAAAAATGTAAATGAAAATTTAAACGATGCGGATATCGTAGATATGTTATCCCAACATCTTGTTCTTAAACCTGTTTTTGACGCTTTGTTTCAAGATTATGATTTTAGTAAAAAAAATCCGATGTCTGTCAGTATGCAACAGATAATAGACGAACTTGAAAAATACAATTTGCATCACGAAAAAGGAAATATATTGGATACTGAAGAAAAAGTTATAGAAGAAATAGAAAAAGCTATAAAATTAAAATCTAAAGGTCTTATTACTCTTGATAGCAAGCAAAAATTTATCATTAAAATTTATGAAAAATTTTTCAGCGTTGCCTTAAAAAAGACCGCCGACAAACTTGGCATTGTATATACTCCTATTGAAATAGTTGATTTTATAATAAATAGCGTACAATTTGCGCTGCAAAAAGAATTTAATCAAACCTTAAACGATAAAGGCGTTCATATATTAGACCCATTTACTGGAACCGGAACATTTATAACAAGATTATTGCAAAGCGGCTTGATTACGGATATAGAACGAAAATATAACGAAGAAATCCATGCTAATGAAATAGTGTTGCTTGCTTATTATATCGCCACTATAAATATTGAAGAAACTTATCATAGCATTACTAACAATGAATACAAACCATTTGATGGTATAGTATTGACGGATACGTTCGCTATTAAAAAAAACGATCAGCTTATATTTGAAAATATGGGTTTAAAAGAAAATAATAAAAGGATAGAAGACCAAGAAAAATTAGATATAAGAGTTATAATAAGCAATCCGCCATATTCTGCTAGACAAGAGAGTCAAAATGATAATAATAAAAATGAATCATATCCTGAACTTGACGCAAAAATAGTTAAAACTTATGTTAAAAATTCAGCGTCGCATAATAAAAATAGTTTGCATGATTCGTATATCAAAGCATTTCGTTGGGCGACAGACCGCATTGAAAGTGATGGAATAATATGTTTTGTGAGCAACGGTTCTTATATAAACGGCAAAACATTTGACGGATTCCGCAAAAGTTTATCAGACGAATTTACATCAGTATATTGTTTTAATCTACGAGGTGATGCAAGGACAAAAGGGGAACAAAGAAGAAAAGAAAAGGGTAATATATTTGGATCTGGCAGCCGCACTTCAATCGCTATTACATTATTAATTAAAAATTCTGCTAAAATTAATAATTGTAAAATTTTTTACTATGATATTGGAGACTATCTAAGTAGAGAAGATAAATTAAATATTATTCATAATTTTAATAATATAAACAGTATTGAATGGCAAGAAATTATACCCGATAATTCTGGAGATTGGATTAAGCAAAGAAATATAGAATTTTTAGATTTTATTCCTATGTGTGACAAGCAAAATAAAAACGCAAAAAAAATATTCAATATCTATTCTATGGGTATTGTTACAGCTAGAGATTCATGGTGCTATAATTTTTCAAAAGAAAAACTTGAAAATAATATAAAATCTATGATTAATTTTTACAATAGTGAAGTTGATAGATATAGTAATGCCAAAAATCAAACTAAAAATATTGATAATTTTGTCGATAACGATACTAAAAAAATCAGTTGGACACGTGGACTTAAGAAACGATTAAAAAACAAGAAAACTTTAGAATTTAATGCCGATTCAATCGTCAGAACTATGTATAGACCTTTTTGCGAACAATGGCTATATTATAACGGCACAAGAGAGTTAAATGAAGAAATTTCTCAAATTCCGCAAATATTTCCCGATAAAAATTCGGTAAATACAATAATTTATGTATCCGGACTTGGAGATAAACCTTTTTCGTCTATAATTATAAATAATATACCAGATTTAAATATGCAACATTCGAGCGGTCAAGGCTTTCCGTTATATTACTACGAAAAAAACAATAAGTTTAAAAAGGTTAACCCTTCAGAACCGTCAGAACTTAAAGAAATTAGTTTTTTAGAACCTGAAGACGAGAAAGAAAATTTTGACGATAGTGAATATACTCGCAGAGATAATATATCCAATGAATTTTTAAAGGAAATACAGGATAAATACAATGACGCTAATATTACCAAAGAAGATATATTTTATTATATTTACGGCATACTCAATTCACCTGATTACAAAGCAACATTCGCAAACGATTTAACAAAGATGCTGCCTCGCATTCCGTTTATAAGCGAGTTTAAAAAATTTAGCAAAGCAGGCAGGGATTTAGCGGAATTACATCTTAATTATGAAATAATAACGCCGTATCCTATAACGGAAACAATATCTGATAATGCCAAGGATTTGTCCGAAGACAAACTATATCGTGTGGAAAAAATGAAATTTGCACGGAATGGCAAAGAAAAGGATAAAACTGTAATTATTTACAATGATTACATAACTTTATCGGATATTCCGGCAGACGCTTACAATTTTATTGTGAATGGCAAGTCCGCTATTGAATGGATAATGGACAAGTATCAGGTTTCCATTCATAAAGAAAGCCAAATTAAAAACGATCCCAATGATTATTTGGAAGAGATTCAAGATTACAAATATATTATTAATCTAATAAAAAGGCTTGTTTATATAAGCATTCAAAGTGTGAATATAATAAATAAGTTACCTAAAATAAATTTTTAATAATATTTTTCGGCATGATTTATAAATATACGACATATAAATGGCTACCGGATATTATATCTACAAATTCGCTGCATTTTTCTTGCCCGTTAGATTTTAACGATCCTTTTGATTCTTTTATAAAAGTTAAAGGAGTGGATGAAAAATATACTAAAGATGAAATAGACGAGATAGTAAAAATATGCCAGGATGAAAAAAAAGAAAAAACAGCTACAAGCAATATTAAATTTAAACAAAAAAAAATCGAAGAAATATTAAAAGAAAACAAAGAAAAAGCAGATAAAATTTTTTTAGTTTTATCATTATCGGAATTAAAAGACAATATTTTAATGTGGAGTCATTATGCCGATTCACATAAAGGCTTTTGCATTGGATTTAAGTCAGATATTGACGAGTTAAATTTAAATGATATAGAAGAAAAAGATAAAACATTAAAACCATGTGATAATGATATAAATAAACAAAATAATAATAACGATTTTTTATTATTTGAAGGAGAATGTTTTGATTTTGAAAAAATAAAAAATTCAAGTAATAAATCTGATAATATATTGCAATTGTCTGAATTAGCCTCAAAGGGATTTAATAAAAAACTTTTTTTCAGTTATTTAGGAAAAATAGATTATCAACATGAAAAAGATAATATCATGCCCGAAGCCTTTGATTATTTTAGATGTAATTTTACAAATGACAACAATAGGCAAAATGAATTAAAAAAAATAGAAAAATTTTTAACAACAAAAAATAATTTGTGGCAATATGAAAAAGAAAAAAGAATAATAATTGCCGATAGCCATATTTCTAAAGAAAAATGTCCAAACAATAATATAAAATTTGAGAAAAGTCTATTAAAAGAAATCATTTTTGGCGTCAGGACACCTGAAGTTCATAAATTATGTATCCGCGCATTAGTAGAAAAAATGTGCTATGAAAACGTAGAATTTTATCAGGCGGAAAGAAAAGATGATAAATATGAGATTACGATAAAGAAAATATAGTTAAATTAACAAAATTAAAAAACATATGGCTTTTAGCCTTACAATCATTAAGGAATCTTTATGGGGAAAATAATTAATTTTCCAAACCCTGAAGTATCGGCAGAAAATTATAAAGAAGCGCAGCAAGTAATCCAAAAATGGCTAAATATTCCGGAAGAAATAAAAGAGAAAATTATAAATAACGTCTTTTGTTCTGTTTGCGGTATAACTACAATCATTGATTACGCTGTCGTTCCTAATGAATACTACTGTGATGTTGTTTTAAAAGGAAAATGTAAGCGCTGCGGTAAAGAGGTTGGAAGATTGGTCGAGCTATAAGTATATGGACCGCATTTTGTCTTATAAAAAAATATTTTAATCGTGCCGCCGCAAAAGTTTTTAAATTTTAAAAATGATATAAAAGACATAAATTAAAAAAAATAAATCCACAGGAGAAACAATTGGAAACGGATGCTATATTTATCAGAACGCCGGAAACAGAAATGGATACCCGCAAGCTCTATTTACGGCGAAAGCGTATTGCATGAAGGAAAAGAAATAGTTTTTGCAAAACAGCTAACCAACAACTTGAAAACGGGAAAGAAGTAGCCTATTAATTAAATTCGTTCGTCCGGAAGGCAAAATGATTAGAACCGTAGCTGTTGCCCGTTCCGGCGAGCATGTTTATATACTCGAAGGCGGACATTGTTTCAGGAACGGAGAGTGGAGATTATTTCCCTGAGATTACGTATTGAATCCCGAAGGTCATCCTCATGCCAATCTGGTCAATATTGAAACCGTAGCTCTTGTAATATGCACTTGAGCAACGGATGAGGTAAAAGAGATAACGGTAATAGAACCGAAATCTTAGTATAAATATTAAGATATAAAATTATGAATTTATTTTCAAAAAACGCTAAACTTAAATCTCTTTTAGACAATCTTCATTCAGAGAATGAAAAGCAGTTAATATCTCAGGTAAGAAGCCAATTTAACGGAACGGATGAAGAATTTCAAGAATTGTTAGCTAAATTGTAAGTTCCAAAAGTTATTGAAACTATACAAAAGATAATGATACTATCCAAAAGTTATAAAACTATACTTATTAAAGAATTTGAATCATTAATCTGGGCAATATAGCTTGCCTTTTTCACAATGTGCTTTTAATTTAATAGATTAGTTAAATTAATTAATAAAATTAGTCAATAAGGTTAAAAAATTATGAAAAAAATTACGTTTAGGGAAAAGATTTTAAAACATTTAATTAAATGGCGAAAAGAAGAAATTAAAGAGTCTGGTAAGGGTAAATGGAGAGGAAAGTACTATAAGCATATTTTGCCTAAAGAATTAGCAAAATTGAATATTTTAGCTGAATACAGAGAAAAATTCTATAACTATAATGAAGAAAATAAAGATAAGATTAAATTTCATGAATGTTTTGCCCATTTAAATTCTTCTCAAGCAATGTGTATAAATTTTTTCTATCCGCTATACGAAAATAAAAAACTTGATTTAATACTTGAATTTATTGGCTTTAAAGAAGAAAAGGTGGATTATAATACTGTTAAATTCGAAAAAGAATCAGATATAGAAAAGAATAAAGGGATGCGTAATCCCACGAGCTTTGATTTTTATTTTGAAACTGATTCAAAAAAGAAATTTTTCTTTGAAATTAAATACACAGAAAAGGAATTTGGCAAAGCTAACAATAAACCGGATCGTCAAGCTGAAAATTATAATAATATATTTAGATCAATCTTAGAATGTAAGGAAAAGATAATAAAAATTGATGCAGAAAATGAAGAAAGCAAAAAAGAAAAATTCTCAGATAATTATCAAATATTGAGAAACTTAATCTGCATAGACGATAATTCTTATGTAGTGTTTTTATATCCGAAAGATAATGAATATATTTTAAAAGCAGCAGCCGCATCAAAATCTTTTTTGCAACCAGATTATAACAATCATCTCATAAACAAAACATGGGAAGAAGTGATATTATTTGCTGTTAATAAATCAAAATCAGAAAATATAAAAGAATATTTAGATAAGTTTAAGAAGAAATACTTTGAATAAAATCCGCCACAAGCGCATATTTATTTTCCACAAATTTTAAAGATATTTTTATTGACTTAAGCTTAATTATTTTCAGGGGAAAAATAAAATAACCGCCTATGTGTTTATAAAAGCAAGATATAAGAATACAGATTAACTCTCTTGAATAAAATAAAAAACAAAAGAATATTTATATTGCCGGTTTTAATCACCGCCGCCGGTGTCCTTATCCTTTACGACTTTTTTGACAGAAACTTTTTAGATATTTATCATATCGCCGAAAGGTTTATCTTAACCAGACGTTTAATTATCCCTGCCGGATTTAATTTAAAATATCTCGTTCTTTTCTCAGGATTAATTTTAATGTCCCTTACCGATATGCTTTTTGAAAGAATACGTAGATTTATACCCATATTTTTAATGCTTGCCGGCGTATTATTCGCCTATATGGCAAATAAGCCACTTATTAACGCTTTTGAGGCGTTAGGGATAGGTTTAGGCATATTTATCCTAATAGACATAACAAGGCTCGGTTCTTACGCTTTTGGAGATATTTTAACGGCGGGGGCTATAGGGATTTTTGTCGGCAGAAAAGATATTATAATAATTTCGGTTTTAGCGATTATTTTAGGAAAGCTGATAACGTATTTCAGCGTTAAGATAGACGGAGTATTCGATAAGTCCAAAGTCAAGCAGTTTCATATGGCGTTTGTGCCAGTGTTGTTTTTGGTGGCAGCGGTAATTTATTGCATAATATATAATATAATATACTTAATTAATTTCTAAATATTTCCTCAAAATATTAGCCGGCGTATCCGGCAGTGATTTCACAAAGTAAAAATTTCATAAGATAAACTAAATTATATAATCTCTGTTTTATCCAACCAATACAGCGGTTCCGATGTAAATAACCTGAGAAACTGGCCAAGTTGAATTCTGATAAGTCACTGTAGATATTTTTACGTCGGTTACGGCGTTTGCCCCTATGTTTTTTGCGTCGCTAAGCATATCAAATAATGCTTCCGTTTCCGCCAAATTAAATTCCTTTTTTGTATTAGCCGAAGTATCGGATATACCCCTGACGATACCTAAAGTTTTTATTATATTTTTTCCTGCAATATTGTTAGAAATAACAATTAAAATCTCCTGCTTGAGCGTATTAAGTTTTTCAGAAATTTCGGCGTTATTTTGTTCTATTTTAGAAAATCGAAGCATTATATTGTTTATCTTTAGATATTTATTCCTTTTTTTGTAAAATTTCCAGATTTGATTTGTACAAGATTATCGACCGGCATATTGTAAATATAAATCCATGCGTTTACTGTGTCGTCGTTATTAAGTCTGACGTCACCTTTTATCCGCTTGAACAGAGTCGGTTTCGGAAATTTATCCGAACATTCTTCGTATTCGTCTAAATTGGGCAAAATATTATCCGGGTTATTGAGCAAATAAAGTTCTCCGTAAACGATATCGGAAGGATCATCAGAGGGAATGGCGCAGGGATAATCTTCTACTATATAAAGTTTGCCTTTCCAAGTAGCGTCGCTTATGAATTTGGCGTGTTTGGCAAGCAGATGATACATATCGTTGCCTATATCCTTTTTAAGCGTTCCGTAAACGAATAAATATTCTTTGCCCCGGTTTGCCATGTCTATTTTTTAATTTCCCCTATTAAATCAAGCAGGTTTTCAAATCCGTTTTCTTCTAAATAGTGGCGCGTATATGGATTATTATCCAACATTTTTATGTAATATTCAAACATGTATTTTATTTCTTTAATTTGCAGCTGCTTTAGTTTCCACAATACCGCTATAAACTCAAAAAAGTTGAAAAAATCTACGCATTTTTCTTCAAGTTCCTCTTTTTTATGGTTTATTAAGGCTTCCTCAAACAGTTTCATTAAATCTTCGTGTTTGTTCGAATAGTCGATATTTTTCTTATTTCGGCATATTTAGACTGATAAAAAAATTTTTCGAATAAAGAGTTTAATAAATCTGTCCGGCGGAGCCTATTATTTACCAGCAGGCTTATTAAAGCTATTATAGAGGCTACTATAAACGAAAGAGCCGTTACTACGGAAGCGATTACGCCAATTTCTTTCCACATTTTGCGTTAATTAATCGTATTGTTTTAAAATTAAATCTATAAGACCTCAACATTATACCGGAAAAATAGCCTGAGCCGTTTGCAAGTTGTCATATAATCCAGTGCAATTTGAAGCCGTGAAATTTTATGTTTTAATATTTTAAAATTTTACAAAATCTCCGCAGATATTGATTATGGAAGAATTCCATTCCGAACCCTGAAGTGCGGCGGTAGCATCCGATATTTTCATATTTATAAAGGCGTCTGCGCCCATTTTCTTGCCTTTAAGCGAAATACCAGCTATTGCGCTTTCAAACCGCGGGATGTAGTTTTTTGGGGTTCCGCCATAGATGAAAAATCTGCAATAAAAGCCGTATGTTTTTGTTATTGTTTTTCCGGGGATAGACCGCAGAGTGCTGACAACGAAGGATTGTTTTTTTGATTTTTGTTTTACGGTCTGAGGTTTGCCCGAAATATGACAACCGACAAGAACTAAAGAAAAGGCGAACAAAATAGAAAATAAAAATATAATGTTTTTGTGTTTCATTTCTTAAATCCTCCTAAAGAGATTATTGAAATTATATAATTTATATAAATTCTAATACTCAAAGATAATTTAATATTCTACATACTTATTTTATATATTTATTTTTTATTATAGTCAAATTAAATATTTAATTAAATATTTAATTGTCCAGGCACTAAGCGGAAATCTACTAAATATCAGCATAAAAAAGATTATTGTAATAGATTTGTAACAAAAATTTAACCTTTTCGTAACAAAACCGTCATAATCCTGTAACATTTCTTTGATACAATCGAATTTATATTAATTAATAAGGAGGTCATATCAATGTTTATTTTGGAATTGATTTTTGCGGCGAACGAAATATTATTTCTGATTTATCTGGTAAATAAAGAAAGGAAAATTGCAAAAGAGATGCGGAAATTAAAATTAGAAAGACGGTCGGTTATGAATTTGAAAGAAACGCTTGAGGAAGATTTTATACCGGAAATAGAGGCAAGAAAAAATAAAATAATAGACGAGTTTGCCGAAAAACTATACAATTATCATTTTAACTAATATTGCTGGAAACCTCCGTCTGAAATAGCAGATAGTGCATTTTCTTATGACCACAAAAACGACCACAGCATAAAAAAACCATCATTTTTAAACTGCTTTAAACACTTTATTTTACTGGTGGAGCTGATCGGAGTCGAACCGACGACATCTTGCATGCCATGCAAGCGCTCTGCCAACTGAGCTACAGCCCCATTATATAAATTTCGGTTTAATTAATTTATTTATAATACTATAATATGAAGTTTTAAGTCAATAAAAAACATAAACCCAAAA
>JAJZYP010000048.1 GCA_021798015.1 bacterium | reverse complement strand
TAACGGGTTTAATCGTCAAAACGGCGATAAAATCGATAAACCGGTTAAAAAAAGCGATTTTAACTGTTTTTTAAAAGCCCACTCATACGAGATAACATTTGGGGGTAAAAAGATTTGCGGCAATTCGCAGAGGCGCGGCGAAACGGCATTTTTACAGCACGGTTCGATTTATATCGACTATAATCCGCTTGAGCATATCGAATTATTCGAGGACGGCAATTTTAACGCCGGATATTTTAATAATATTACGGGCATAAAACAGGAATTGACCAAGGTTGGCAAAAAATTTGACTTAAGTTTCCGCAACCTTTCCGAAGTTCTTGCAAAATCCTTTCAAGATGCCTATAATCTTAAGCCTTTAGTTATGTCCCCTCAGGAATTTGGGGAGGCAGCGGGCAGGGTGCACAAGGCGCAGGCTTAAAATTTGGCCGTTCTCCAAAGTTATTAACACGTCCTCCAAAATTATTTACAGCTTTTTATTTTTATGATATATTAATAATGGTTATATGCAACATTGCAAGTTGCGATTTAATTTTTTATTCCTATAAGCGGGCATAGCTCAGTTGGTAGAGTACAAGCTTCCCAAGCTTGGTGTCGCGGGTTCGAACCCCGTTGCCCGCTCCATTTACAAGGGTTTGCTGGGTGCAAGACAAAGTGAAAAAATTACTGTCAGCCATTTTATATCCTTTTTTGTTTAAAAACATTTACTATTTCCATTACCCCTTGCAAGCTGTTACCGCGTTTTAACCGATATTTCTTTTTTATAAACCGGCAGGGTTTCCGCGGAGGCTTTTGCTCCCCGGCAGAGAAATTGGCATTTCTTATTTTTTACGCCGGCGAAAGGAATTTAGACGGAATTTTAGCAGAGCCTCTGTCTTCCGTTATAAAAACATTAACCCAAAATAAAACAATCGAACAGGTTTATGGAAACCTTCCCGATATAGAAGCGGTTTAAAAAAAAACAAATATTGAAAATGCGGATATATTATTAAATAAATATAAATAAATAATCGGTTAAAGTAACGCGGATCAATAAATGATTGCCAAAGAAACTTTTATCGATAGTCTGCTCAAGAAATTAAAAATTATTCCCGTCGGTCATTATTACGATGTCAGGAGCTATAAAAGAGACAGGGGATTTTATATTATAAAATCTAAAGAAGACGAGTATTGCATATTGGAAAGAGGTTTTTTCGACGAAGAATTTGTTTCTGATTTCAACGGCTTGACCGGTATTTTTAAAAAACTTTTGAAACGGGAATTTCCACGTAGCCATAAACTAAGGATTTACAATATGGGCGAAATCAACGAATGTATATTTAAAAAGCCGAAGCGCAAAGTAATATAAAAGTGAAAAATATAAAACCTTACGGGCGAAAAAAAACAAACGAACTAATTAAACAGTGGAAAAATTTTCGGCTCTTTTGGTGGAGCATTACACATTTGAATTATAGAAAGATTTATTTTTCTTTCAAAATTTCATATAATTTTGTAAACCTATATAATTTATTGCGCTTGGCTTCCTTAAAGACATTTTCAATTAACCCGGTTTCAACAAATTTTTTTATTAAATTAAATATAGTTTGGTCGTTTTTTATGCCTATCTTCTTTTTGATTAATGAAAAGGAAAATACCGGATAGATAAAAATAATCTCTAATAATTTAATAGCATACATTGAACGAATTTCAGCAATTTTTTCTTTATAATCATCGTATAATTTCAGAATCTCCCTGGCTACTTTTTCAGTGTTTAGGGCTTGAACATTTAATCCTCTTAGAAAAAACTTAATCCATGATTCCCAATCCTGGTTCTCGCTTACATTTTTTAAAAGTCTATAATAGTCATTTCTATTCTTTTCAAAAAATTCGCTTAAATACAAAAAAGGATGAGACAATAGCTTCCTTTGGTATAAGAATAAAGAAATGAGCAATCTTCCCACTCTACCGTTGCCATCTATAAAAGGATGGATGGCCTCAAACTGATAATGAACTATTGCTATTTGTACAAGTTCACTTTTTTCGGAGTCTGAATTAATATATTTTTCAAGATTACTAAAAAGGGGAATAATCTCATTGGGAGGCGGCGGTATATAAGAAGCGGTTTCAATGGAAGAGTCGTAATCGCCTATCCATACTTGGGTTTTCCTAAATTCCCCAGGTGCATTATTTCTGCCTCGACCCGAATTTAATAAAATATGATGCAATTTTTTTATTAAATTCTCCGACAACGGACGAGTTTCTAAACTTTTTACGCCAAAATTTAACGCTCTGCGATAGTTTAATATTTCATTAATATCACGTGTTTCAGCTTCGTTCCTATAACTATCAGTTTTTGCCTCGAATTCAAATATATCATTTATCGTTGCCCGTGTTCCCTCTATTCTTGAACTTAAAACTGCTTCTTTAGTTGATAAAGCTTTTCCTAATAACCGTGGATTAGGTAAATGCATTAATAATCCATCAAGTCTGCCAAGCGCCCTGTTTGCATCAGCTATATACTTGATAAACTCCGAGTAATCAATTTTTACTGGCAGTTTCTTAGGTATAAAAGGTTTGTTTTTCATATATTTATTATTCTAATAATATCACATTTATTAGAATAATAAAATATCTTATTCCAATAAATGGAATAATTATATTTATTATTCTAATATTATTATAATTATTATAATAAGAAATCGTTTGATTCATACTAATCCCGTGTTCCGGCAGGCTGTATGGACGGAACGCTTGAAATCGCCGATTTTAGCCCAGTTCTTATTAAAAATGTATAGGGGGAACAGTAGGGATTTCTCCCTATCCCCTTAAAACGGTTTCCAAGGGGCCGGAAATAGGGATGTATCTGTCATACATAGTCTTCGTCGCCTTAATAGCGATAACACCGTTCTTAAGATCGACGTGTTGTCGCTGGCGGTGTTAAGATGACCCCCATGGCGGTTTAGAATCGACCCGCTATGTGATAAACTCCATTCTTAAAAAATTCTTAAGAAAAAGGAGTTATCGCAATGATTTATCAGGAGGTCGTTATGGAAATTTCTTCTCTTTTTAGGCAGGGCTACTCCAAAAGGGAAATCGCAAGAAGCTTAGGCATAAGCAAAAACACTGTTAAAAAGTATTTAAGCGGCGAAGAAACCGCTTTTAATACCAGGAATTACAAATCCAAATTAGATCCGTTCAGGGATTACGTGGAAGAAAGGATAAAAAGCTCCTCTCCCCACAGGCTGCCGGTATAGACCAGAAAAGCTATTATATCCCGCGTGAGTTTATTCGTGGCCGCCTCGATGAGCTTCCGGATGTCGGCGTCGGAAAGGGCCTTTAATCGGAAGAGCTCGTTCAGCTTCTTTATGCCGGCGGCAGGGTTTTTAATATAGTCCCCTTATCTTATCGGCTTATAGCGGCTAACATGGGCTAAGGAGACTGACCTGTCGAAAACCTTTAAGTTTGCTATATATACAAGGGCAAACTTAAGACATTGACAGGGTTTTAGATTAATGTATAATCAAATAAGGGGCAAATATGATGTCAACAATTAAATAAATTTAATTTTAACCTGCCGCCGCCGAAGGGGCGGCAAATGATGAATATCTATGCTTTTGAAATCTGATTTAGAGGTAAGCTTAGAAAGAGTAATAGGGTGGATCAGAGCTTCGGATCAGAAGGCCAGTATTTTTTTAGCCTTTCAAGGTTTTGTTATAACAATAATTTTCAGTTCAGTATACCATATCATAAGAGGCCTTGTTATAAAAATTTCGTGTTTAAACTTATTAGATTTATTTATATATATTGTGGCGTTATTTTTAATTGTGTTTAGTTTTTATAAATCTCTTGTTTCAATAATTCCTAAAATTAAAACGAATGAAAAAAAATCCTTAATATTTTTCCTAGATATTGCCGGTTATTCTTTAAGCGATTATGAAAATAAGATTAATAACGCGGAGGAGGATGAATATAAAAAAAATTTAATAGAGGCAATACACCAAAATTCTAAAATTGCTTTGAAAAAATATATCGCCTTAAAAAACGCTATTATTGTTTTTTTGATAGGGATTATTTTTTTATTTATCGGATTCATTTTTTATAAAATAAATTAATTATTGTTTTTAATAAAAATACATGTCGTTCAATTATAACTATAAATATAATTTGTAAAAATATTTAAAATGCCAAGAACCAGAGAATATCTGCTTATAGAGCCTATAGCTAAAACTTTTTATCCGCCATTAGGGCTTTTAAAAATATCTTCGATGCTCAAAGATAGACATAAGGGTTGTAACGTTTATCATTGTGCAGGCATTGAAGTCCCGCAGGGGGTTGTTTATCCGGACAAAATATTTATCACGTCCCTGTTTTCCTGGGATCATAAATATTTATTAAAATGTATTGATTTTTATTCTAAGTTATATCCGCAAAGCAAAATAATTGTGGGCGGCATAGGTGCAACATTAGTAGATAATAAAAAATTACCAAGTAATATTAAAATTATTAAAGGTCTTTACATGGATGCAGAATTTTATCCTCCGGATTATTCTTTAAATTTTGGAAGGAAAATTAATACCTCTATTACTTTTACAAGCAGGGGTTGCAGGCGGCATTGTAATTTTTGCAATGTAAATACTTTAGAACCGGATTTCTTTATAAAAGAAGGCTGGGAACAGGATATAAACTATGATTATAAATATGTAACATTATGGGATAATAATTTTTTACAGTCCCCCAATTTCGATAAAGATTGTGAAAAACTGATTAAATTTAATAAAATAGTTGATTTTAATCAAGGTATTGATGCGAGGCTTTATGATGAATATAAAGCAGAATTACTCTCAAAAATCAGAATCCAGCCAATAAGATTTGCCTTTGACGATATTGGGTATGAGAAAGCATTATTAAAGGCTATTTCTATAGCAAAGAAAAAAACGGATACTGAAATCAGGGTTTATGTGTTGTTTAATTATAATGACACCCCTGAAGAACTATATTACCGTATTAATTTGTTAAATAAGGAAGGCGTCCTGTCGTTTCCTATGAGATATAGGGATTCTATCGAAAAAAATATTATGATTCCTGGTAAACATTGGAATAATTATTTATTGCGCGCTTTTAATTTAACACTTCTTTTTTATTATAAAAAAGGATTAATAAAAAAAGACAGGAAAGCATTCCTAAATATTTACGGAAATAATGAAAAAGATTTCATAGACAGGCTTTATAAAATATATGATTATGATAAGACAATTAAAAAAACTAAAAGAGGATTTTAAATATGCTGATACCTTCTGTTAATGTAAAGGCGGGAATTCTTAATACGATCGCAAAATCAATTTATTCTGATATAAGAATAAAAACAAGAGAGGCAGTTTCAAATTCTATTGATAATAAGGCGGATTTTTTTATAATAACTGTAGACCAAAATGCCAGAATTATTTCTTTTTATGATAATGGAAAAGGAATCTCTGAAGAAAGATTTAAAGAGATTTTTAAAAGTATTGGTTATGGAGAAACCCGAGGAAATACGGAAACTAATTCCTATTTTGGTCTCGGTCTTATGTCAATACTTCAATTAGGAAATAAGGCGGTTATTTTATCAAAAAGCGATAATGATGATAAAGTAAATATTTATACAATAGAAACCGGCAAAATTTTTAGCGAAGATATGGAAAAAAAATCTGTAGATAGCCTTAATGAGTTTATAAGTATTAATGAATTATTATCCCCTAGGGAGGAGTTGTCACCATTAAATGACGAGGTAATATTAAAATACAATAATAATATAATGCCGGACACTTTTACGGAAATTATCTTGCAGGATGTCGACGATATTGTAATAAATAAAATAATTAACGAAGAAAACTATGTAAAGCAATTAAGAAGAATACTGCCTTTATCGCCGGATTATAGTGACCCCTTCTTCTCGCACATTATTGATCAAACTAGTCTAGATTATGTTAAGGAGATACTCAACCACGATGAGTATTGTAAAACTATCAAAGTTTTTTATGGAAACATAAGCAACGAGGAGGGATACAGAGAATTGAATAAATATTATCCAGAATTTATTCAAGATATTACTTTTTCTGACGCAGACATCAGGAAACTTACATCAAAAGATAAATCGTTCATAGGATATATTTTAATTTCCTCTCAAGATATTGGAAAACCAGATTCTCCTAAATCTTCGGATGATGATGATGATGCCGAGAATAAGGATATAGACAATCAAAGCAAAGAAGAAACCGGCTTTTGGGTGCGTAATAATAATTTTCTTGTGAAGCCTGCTGATTTTTTTCAAAGGCCGGGAGGAAGAAAAAAGATAATAGACGAACCTCTAAAGAGATGGGTATATGGGGAAATATTTCATAAAAATATGAACAAAATGTTGGTGGTTACCAGGGATGAATATCTTTGGGATAGCCAGGAATTCAAAGATTTCTATGATGAATTAGAAAAAAAAATAAAAGGTATTAATACAGAGTATAGGGAAATATGGAAAAGAGGAAAAAAGGTTGTTGCAGCTTTGGTCGAACCATTTGAAGATATTAAAAAAAACGGAATGTTTAAAAACCTTGATCAATTATTAATTAAATCGAAAATAGTTGAAAATCCAGAAGGAGCATATAATTATCTTCAAAAAATTTCAGAAGGTTTATTAAATCCGGCCATAGAGGATTATAATGCTATTATAGAAAACAAACTAAAAGAGAGCAAGTCTGATTTAACATTGGCATATGATGTTGAAGGCGATATAAAGGTTGTGGTATCACAGAAAAAACTTATCAAAAGTTATATTAAAACAAGGGATTCGCAAAGTAAAAATCTCGTTATTAAAATATCTCCCGATATTTTTTCATCCTTTAGGACAAATTTTTTAGGCAAAAGTTTTGAAGTTCATTATGTGTTAAAAGAAGATAATCTGTCAGACATAAGTATTAATATTAATAATCAAAAAATCTTTTTAAATCTTCTCGGAAAAGATATATATAAATATCGCTTGACGTTTGTCGAGTACATTATTATGGCTAAAATTGCACATATGGAATCCAATGATAAAGATGAGATGTATAGAATATTGCTTGATTTAATCGGATCCAGAAGATTTGCAACTAAGATTCCGTCTATCCAGCCTGGTGAAATATTGTCTGGTTTAAGTAGTATTTTGAATAGGATGTAATACTAATGGCTGAAAAATATAATGATAATATGCAAGAAACCGAAGCATGTTTTATATTCGTGGATTTAATCGATTCCTCACCATTCAGTTCTTTTGCGAATAAAGAATCCTATGCAAAATGGATATTGATGTTTCAGTATTGCTTTAATTCTTTAGCGAAGAAGTATTTTGGAGAAGAAAGTTTTATAGGAACCGTAGGAGATGAGGGTTATGCATTTATTCCGGTTTTTAAAGAAAATAATGAAATTACTATAATATATAAAACGTTATGTTTCGTTTTTGAACTGAAAGCAATAATAAAATTTCTTCCATATAAAAATAAAATTGAAAAAAATTTAGATGATATTGGGCCATACGGACTTAGATTGGCAGCCGGTATACATTACGGTGATATTATGTATACCACTGAGCCTATCAAAACAGAAAATGGGGCGTGGACAACCAAAATAAAAAATTATGTAGGATACAATATAAATTATGCCAAAAGGGTGGAAACATGTTCAAGAAACGGGGTATATTCAAACGTTTATGTTTCAAGGAGGGTTTATGATGTCCTTGTTTCTCAAAAAACTATTTTATTTGAAAAAAGATTGGTTGAATTAAAAGGTCTGGAAAGAATTATTGAGGTATTCGAAATACAAAGCGCATTCATTTTCGATGAAGATATGCTTGAGATATTAGATGAAGAATGGAGAAACTGTATAAATGATAAAAATATTTCGAGCATTAATAATATTAAAAATGAGTATTGGTTTAAGACATATTTTTTATCTTATATATTTCAGAGGTATCAAAAATCAAAAGGGGATTTAAATAAAGAGCATTATGAAAAAGAATTCAGTAAAAAATTATTCCAAGACTTTGAAGCGGATGATCCTATTATTATATTTATACAAGCTTACCATTACCAAAAGAATAATGATATTACATTGGCCATTGAAAAATTTAAAATAGTATTAGAGAAAAAACCGGAATTGGTACGGGCAAAAATATTTCTTATAGAGTTGATTATGAAATTACTTAAACAAAAGAATAAGCCAAGTTCAGAAGTGATATATATAAGCAATTTAACAAAAGAATTAATAGAGTATTATTCTGAAAAATTGACTGATGGTGAAAAGAAAAAATTAGGTGAAATTAAAACGGAAATCGATATTATGCTATCATTAAAATAATATTAGTTATATCATGATATTGAATTATAAAAAAAAATGTTTCCAGATATTATGAAATATCTAATGACGATTCTGATCATATCAAAAAAAATAATAGTGAGGATATGAAAAAAGCTATGTCCTCTATAAACGATTTACATAAATCGGTGAAAAATTTAATTGATAATGCAAAGCTTATTTTAAATAAAGATATTTTATAATTAAATATAAAAAATATCGCTAATAATTTCAAATTATGAATTCATTTAAAGACATCGCTTATCAAATTTTAAAAGAAGCCGGCAGACCTTTGCATAGCAAAGAAATTACAAAGGTAGCTTTAAAGAAGGGCTGGCTTAAAACAGCCGGTAAAACGCCCGAAGCGACAATGAACGCTCAGCTCGTCGTTGATATAAATTCTAAAAAAGAAAAATCCCGTTTTATTAAAACCGCCCCTTCTATTTTTTGGTTAAACGAAGATCTTAAAGATTTAAGCGTTAAAGATATAAAAAAATCCGAAAATATTTACAAAGTTTCAAAAGGTGTTTCGACAAAACAGAAAGGAGATATTGCCGAAGCCAGAATTGCCGAACTTATAATGCTTTACGGAGATACTACTTTGTCATGTTATAAACCTATTTCCGACGATGAGGGTATAGATTTAATCGTAAAGGAAAAGAAAAGCTTAAAGACGATGTATATCTAAATTAAAAGCCGATTCGGCGACAACTCCGATAAGGCTTTACGGCTACGACTAAAGCGGCAACTATCTCCGATAATTATTCAATGGCGTTTATTTTCTGCTTTTTTGATACGGAAGAAGGCGACATATGGGATTATCTCTGGTTTGTTCCAGCTCCGGATTTTATAAAGTTAGCAAATAAACTCAATAGCGGAAAATCGCTCGGATTTGTTGCGGGGCGGAAGAAAAAAGAATCGAACAAATGGGATGACTATTTAATTGATAAAAAAAGCCTTGCGAATCAAATCATTGCCCAGATGAAAAGGATTTAATAAACTAATTATTGTTTTAATTAAATTTGATTATGCAATTAATGATGAAAAACATAAAGAATAAAGTGCAAAATTTTTATAAAAGATGGAATATTGAGTATGACGGACCTATCATAGGCAGCTTCGCGCTTTTATGGCCACTACAACATCTATCTTGGAATAAAAAAGTAAATCCAGAAGAAGCCGATAAAATGTTAAAAAAAGTAAGGAAAATAGTCATTGAATCCTTTTCCTTAGGAAAGACTATCGGCGTATCTATAGAGTCGAAATACAGGGATACGCTTAGTTTTCTTGATTGTGTTGAAAAAGAATATGGCTCTAATGAAAAATCTGAGACTTAAATGTGTAAAATTATTTTAAGCTAATCAATTCTTATTCATTCCTTATAGTTCATAGTGTTGACGTCAAACTGTCCCGAATCTGGACAAAAAAACAGCAAAGCTATGTGCTTTTTGGCGTTAAGCCTTATTTTTTTAATCTGAATTTCAGATTGACTTCCGTGAGAAAAAATTATATTTTGAGAATAAGATAATTTTAATTTAATTAATTTATTATCAAAATGCCGATTCCAACTCATATTGATATTCCCGCTCATTCATATGTTGCCGTTATCAATGGACATAATGCCTGGCTTGCGCCGTTATTAGGCGTAGCCGGCTTAATCGTCGGCGCTTTGATTACCGGGGGATTATCTCTTTATATAGAATATTATCGCCATGTGAAGCAAAAACTCGCCACGGCTTACGCCTTTAATGAAGAGATAAGCGCTTTGCTGGATATTATTGAGAAAAGAAAATATATCGAAGCGTTAGGTAATAAAATTAAAGAATTAGAAATAGCGGTTGAAAAATTAGAGAATATTTCTGAAATATATGGAAACCCAGAGAAATTTAAATCCATGATTAAAAATTTAGGCGCTACTCCTTTTTATCGGTTTTATTTTGCTGTAAACGAAGATATTTTTTATGTTAAAAATTCTTTGAAAAAAGATATTGGTTTACTTAACGATGCGTCTGTTCCGGTTATTAGATTTTACGGAATGACGAATGCCTTTTTGCTGGATGTAATAGAAAATAATAAGAGCAATGATAAAATAGATTCTAAAATTTGGGAATTACCTGAAAAAGAGATGTTCTCTGAGCTTTACTCTTATTACAAATTGCATAATGTGCATGCTTTAGCCGAGAGGAACTTAAAGCTTCACAAATCGATGCTTGAAATATCGGAGACTATAATAGAATCTGGAAAACAAAGCATAGAAGAATTAGATAAATTTATAAAAAAGAATGATTTTTGCTGTAAAAGAATAATTTTTGGTATAAAAAAAACGATTAATCTATATTGCACCCATAAATTTAGACAACCCGCATAGGTGGATTTCGGATGACCAAGAATACTGCAATCATCCGGAAATTATTGTAAAATAATAATAAAGATATTAACTAATCCACTTATGCGGTACTAAAAAAATGCTTTGACAATGGGGACAGTTTAAATTTTTAGCCCAAGCTAAGGGACGATGTTGAGATTTTAAATTTTTCTTCATATTATTTTTATACAACCTGAAAATCCAATTGAAAGTTCTTTTGTTTTTTCTCTTGAGCAGCAAATAATCCTGATTCTATTTCTTTATCTACTTCTCTTAACCTTCTTTCAGCAATTTTTACATATTTTTCATTTAAATCCACGCCGATGTAATTCTTGCCTAATTTTTTGGCGGCGACAGCAGTTGTTCCGCTACCGACAAATGGGTCCAAAATTACGGCATTTTTAGAAAAAGCGGAAAGGTTTATTAAATACTCACAAATTGCTATTGGTTTAACGGTCTTATGGTCGTTGTAATCGCCCTTTTCTTTTTTTGTTGGCTTCGGCAAAAGAAAGGTTTTATCAATCAGTTCATTTATACTATCAACCGTGAAAACATTTGCCGGATGCATATTATTACCAATTTTGATGTTGGTATTTAATAAACCGACTTCGTGTTTTAACATATTGTTTAGATATGTCTGGTTGGCGGGTTTTTGAGCCATTGCAATGGGTTCAAAACACGATTTAATTTGTGGAGTTTTCCATCCATTCAATTTTTCTTTAATTTTTTCTTTTTCTTTCTCGTTTATATTCATTTTCTTAATAAAGTGGTCTACTCCCATCGCCTTCACTTGATTCTGTGTATAAAGCCACATAAAAGCGTCTCTGATTTCAAATCCAGCATCGTCTATTGCAGAAGCCATTCTGTGATAAAGCCTAGGGCTTGAAAAAGAAAAGAAAAATCCGCCTGGCTTTAATACTCTAAAAATTTCTTTTGATACTTCAAAATACCAAGAATAAAATCTTTTTCCTTGCTCGCGGTCAAATTTCATTCCAGCTGGCAAAGATTTAATCGTATATTGATTATCTTGATTTGATACTTTCTTATGGTCCCAATGATTATCAAGTTTATCTAAAAAATATGGTGGATCTGTTAAGACAACATCAATAGAATTGCTTTCAATTTGAGGAAGCAATTCTATTGTATCAGCACAAATAATCTTGTTAATAAAATCCTTATTTTTCATACTTATTTTATGGTTTTATGGAATTGGGATTTTTTCCATTAAATTCTTTGTATAATATCCTATAAATTTTCTTTCTTATTTCTTTATCAAAATTTTTAACGAAATTGGCATTTGCCAATTTTATGACCCTACCCTTATCATCGTAAACCCATCTGTTTCTGTCACCCCTATTACATTTTTGGCATTGTGGAATAATATTACCGGCAACTAATGGTTTGTTTGGGTCCATATGTGCTTTTTGTAAAAATGTTTTTGTTGCCGACCAGTGAAAATGGGGTTTGCCTTCTTGCGAACCACAGGTAGCACATCTGAAACTATATTTTTCTTTTATCTTTTCCCAATCATCTGTTTCTGTTATTCTATGCCCTTTCTTAAAGCCAGGGTATGGCTGTTCTAAAGTGTAAAGTTGATATGAACCTCTTTTTATATTCAAAACAATATTGTCCCTACCACCAGAAACAATCCACCAGCCACTTTGAGCCCCCAAATGTCTGGCCTGTTGAACATCGTTTGTATCCGGGTAATAACTCCTGATAAATTTTGTTAATTCTTCTTTTGTAACTTTTCTAGTTTTTGGATAATCATAGGCCAAATAAACTAAAGTGAGGGCGTCTTTCGTAAATTTGCCTTTCGAATCATAAAGTTTTGGCAACTTTATCCCATATTGTTTGAGGTATTTCTCGTGATACTCACAAATAGTTTTGTAGATACTCTCTATTGATTTTTTATTTAGAATAAGGCTGTCTAGCATAGTTTTATTTTATCAAATCTTCAATGTTAACCCCAAGTGCTTTGGCTATTTTCGCCTATGTTGATTTCTGTTACCATATTTTCACTAATTTGATAGTATGTAAGTGATATACTATTCTTTCAATATAATAATACCAAGTAATTTAAAATCAATCAACAAAAAACAAGGGAGTTCCTTGTTGTCGCCCGTGCATCGTATGCTTAAATTTTAAGACGGCAAGATTTAACTCCTCCGCCGAAAAGTCCCCGCCCGTAAGGTAGGGGACGAAAGTTAAATTATATAAAATACAATACGGCAGGAACTGCCGGAATTGACGCTTAATGAAGCATTTGCCCGTCGTAAAAACGTGGCAAAAAACGTGTCGGATTAGCTAAAAAAATTAGAAACCCTGAATTAAATTAATTACGATAAAAAAGCATATATGCTATAATGAAAAAAGGATAAACTATGAAAAAAATTATACTTATACATGGATTAATTTTTTTTATACCGGTTATATTTAGCATGGCTGTTATTTTTATTATAAATCCGGGCCCTGCTTTTGCAGTCTCCTATACCTATTATTCGCCGGAGGCCAATCTCCAAAAAATAGATATTTATTGGCTTAAGAAGGCGGTTTTTGCAAAAAGACTTTATATAGCAATGTACTCGTTTACCGATTATAAAATCGCAAAAGAACTGATTAAGTTAGCTCATGAAGGGGTAAAAATATATATTTACAGGGATGACAAGCAAATGAAAGATAGAACCGACAGAACTTATATGCTTGAACATGTCAGGAACATTTATATTAAAGCCAAAAGGGACAAGGGTTTTTGGAATATTATGCATGACAAGATATTCATAATTCCGGGCATTGTTTTTAGAGAGGGTTCAGCAAACTGGTCGCCTTCGGCGGAAGGAGCATCGTGTTATTACGGCAACTGCGGCTCGCCTTCAAACCAGGATAATAACGCAACATATATAACCAATAAATATGCGATAAAAATGGCAATAGTAAATTTTATTAAAATATGGGACAGGAAATCCAATATTATTTATTGAGTTTAAGAGATTAAAAAATAAATAAAAAATGCTTTTTCCGTAAACTTTGAAACTAATGAATAATGTCCTTAAAAAAGACAAAGACCTCGTTTTTCCCCACATCTATCAATTATCGGCTTCCGCAGGAAGCGGTAAAACCCACAACCTTTCGTTAAGATATGCGCAGTTTCTTCTGTCGTCAAATATAAAAAGAGGGATAGAAGGGATAAACACAAACGGCCTTAATAATATTATAGCCATTACCTTTACCAACAAAGCCGCATCCGAGATGAAGGAACGTATATTAAAGTTATTAAAATCTATTGCGATAGGCGAAAAGCAGGCATTAAATCAAATAAAATGCGTCACGGGTTTAACCGGCGTGAAAGATGGGAAAGACGACGATGCCGCCCTCATAAACAAAGCGGCCGATTTAGTTGACAATATAATAAGAAATTACTCCGATTTTAATATTAAGACAATCGATAGTTTTTTAACGGAAATAATTAAAGCGTCTTTGCCGGAAACGGGTATGGCGCCCGGGTTCGATATAAGGGTGAATCCGCTGCCGTACATCGATTTTGCAATAGATAAACTGCTTTTAACGGTAAACGAAGACGCCGAGATTAAAAAAATCTTTCTCGATTTTATTAAAAATTATACGGACATAGAAGGCAAAACAGGGCTCAATCCCCGTTTCATAATTGCCGGTATTATAAAAGATTTGAGAGCAATTGAAAATACGAGCGGAAAATATTTCGAAATTTGTGAAGATAAAGATTTTCAGGACAAAACCCACAGGCATATAGAAGCATTGACGAAAGATATAATAAACATAGAAAAACCTTTCGGAAATTTTCCCTCATGCGGAGGAAAATTAAGAAATTTATTAAATTTAATAGATGAAATTAACGGGTTGGATAAATCATATAAAATAGGATTACATAAAACATTTCAAAACGGATTAGAAAAAAATACGGGAAGAGATTT
>JAJZYP010000047.1 GCA_021798015.1 bacterium | reverse complement strand
AACACTTTTGAAGTACCGTATCTTTAAAAATATTATTTAACGTTAACAAATTTAACTAACAAAAATCCCCACTAAGGGATGGGGAATTTGTTTTGCAAAAGTGGGGAATTTTGGTTTGCAATAAACAGGATGATATAAAAGCCGTATTGGAGGCAAGGCAGTGGCTTAAAGAAAACGGACTTAAAGATATTGCCGCTTCTAAAACAGATTCAAAGATGACGGAATGGTCGGCATGGAGCTGGAGGCAACTGGATAATTTAAAAAAGGCCGGGATTATCGAAAGCGGTTATCATAACCACGGCAACCGGCACACTTGGGCGAACAATAAATACGAAAACGAGTGGAAAGAAAGGACGGGCGCGGTAATAGAGGGAACTGCAAAAAGCGGGTTATTCGGTAAAGATTGGCTGCGATATGTCGAAATGAAAACGGGATTATCCGCAGAAGAAATTAGAAAAATCGATACCGAAATACGGCTTGATGTATCTCAACAGCTTGGGCACGAAAGGCTCTCCATAACGTCAACGTATCTCGGCAGAAAAGCTTAACATAATTTTTAGCCCGCCTCGAGCGGGCTTTTTTTATTGCCGAAATACGGGAATTTATACAAAATGAAGAAAAAATCCTTTGGCAATATAAAATCCTTAACCTTTTTACCCTGCCGTTAAATTACAACTAAATTCATTCGGCCAGCGATATAAGTCGATATAGCTCGTGCAAAATAGAAAAAGACACAGCCCCCTATTTTTTCCCCCACGCGTCGTCCACCGCTTTCTTTAGGGTCTCCGGTACTAAATGGCTATACTTTTTCGTCATCTGAGTCGTTCGGTGACCCAACAACTCCCCCGTTATATAAAGCGATGTACCGTTCATAACCATTTTACTTGCAAAGACGTGGCGCAAATCATGAATTCTTAAATCCTTTAATCCAGCATTTCGACAGGCGGTCATAAACGATTTTCTGAAATTGCCTATTTTTGCCCCACTATTATTAAATACATATTGACAATCTTTATTTTTCTCTATTGCCGTTAATAACTCTTTGAGCGGCTTGCTTATCGGAATATATCTATCGTACTTTGTTTTGGTTCCCTTAATTGCTATTACATCGTTCTGCAAGTCCACGTCGTCCCATTTGAGATTTAAAGCCTCGCCTTTACGGGAGCCCGTTAAAATCAAAAATGTAATTAAATTTCTTGTAAGTTTATTAGTCGCTCCGCTAATTAATTTTTGAATATCATCTTCCGATAAAGTTTTAATTCTTGATAGCGTATTTAATTTCTTAATCCGTTGCGCTGGATTTTTATCTGCATAGCCTTTTTCTACGCAGAAATTAAAGAAGTTAGATAACGTTCCTAATTCATTATTTATGCTTTTAAATGTTATATCCTGCTCTCTTTTGCCCGCATTTTTTGGTAAATTTATTATTTCAAGCTTGCGCTGTAACTGATAACTTTTAATATCTGCAGGCGTAATATTTATAATTTCTTTATTTCCGAAAAATGGCAAAAAATGTTTAGATTCAACAGTTTTATTAATAACAGTTCTTGGCGAATTTATAAGGCTATCAATATAATTCTTAAAAAAATCCGAAAATAAAATTTTGCTTTTATTTTTTACCGGCAAATTAAATCGGTTGCGGATTGTATCCGCATAAATAGCCGAAGCTATCTCTTGCGCTATTTCTTTTTGCTTTGTTTTACAGGAATATTGATAATGCTTATTGTCAAGCCTGAACTCGCACCAGTAAACCTGTCCGCGTTTATAAATTCTCATATTATTTTAACTAAAAACTGTATGCGTTTTTGTATGCAAAATTCGTTAAAATTGATTAAATTTTATCAAAATTAGGAAGTTATGTCAAGTAGGATTATTTGTCTGAAAAGGCTTATTTACTGCGGTTTTAAGTGGTGGCGGTGCAGGGAATCGAACCCCGGACACTACGGATATGAGCCGTAAGATGAGTTTTTATAACATATTGATATTATTAAATAATTTTCATTATGAAAATTGTCATTGGGACAAATTTGGGACAATCACGCCGTAAAGCCCTTGACTACTCCCAAAAGTCCTGTAATAACCTTTTGTATCCTCACGGGATCTTTAAACGCAGATATGCTTTTTAGGAGCTCCTCGAAGTCTTTATATTCCAAAAGCCTTAGTATCTCGTCGGGCATATAGCCGGCAAGGGTAAGGTATTCGGCTACCGGTTGCTTAAACTCTTCGGCAAGCTTTACTATTTCTTCTTTGGAAAGGACATCTAAGCCTTCTATTGCCTGTTTAATCTTTTCCGTTCTTTTCTTGGCGGAAATATCTTTCTTAATGCGGGCTATGAAATTATCCGGCATGCTGTCTTTTTTAAGGACGATTTTTTTAAGGACGTCGTCCGGTATTTTGTCTTGAAGTTTTGCTTTGGCAAGTAGCAGGTATAGTTCGTCTTTGGTATTGCCGTCAACTTTAAACATATCTATGATTTGGTCTAAAAGCTCCATACTGGGAAGCCTTTTATCGACTTCTATCAAGTTTAAATGGACTGCGGCTACTTTGAATTTATCGGACATAGAAGCTATGGAGATATGCTTGCTCTGCCTGATTTCTTGAAGAATGCGACCTAAGGTTTTTTCCTGCGGCATGATAATTACCTCTTGAAAATTATAATAAAATGTTATTTAATTGAAACTAATTAAACTATTAATTATATAAATATAACTAATAGTTATATATTATAACTTGATAGTATGATTATGTCAAGAGATTTATAGATTTATATTTGTTTTACATTTAAATAAGGATAATATGAAATTTTTAGTTCTTGCACAATATAGAGAATCATCGAAATATAACGACTTTATAGGCAAATTTTATCATTTCCCTAAGAAATATTTAAATTTTTTTTCCGACGAGATTAATTTTATTTATTACGAACCTAAAAAGGAAGGTGAAGGAGTTTATTTCGGCTGCGGCAAAATCAAAAAGCAACCTTTTGCCGATAAAATTGAAGATGGATATTCGTTTGTAGAAATAGAAAATTATAAACGTTTTAAAACCGACGTAACGGGACCAAGAGAGCCTAAAGACACCTATAATCCGCAAAATGCCGTTAGAAACATTACAAAGGATATATTTGAAGAAATATGTCTCGACGGCGGCGTAATATTAAACTTCGTAGCCGACTCGCATCTTGTCGAAATTTTAGGAGAACAACTTATAGGCTCCGAGAAAGTCGGAGTTTTGGAATTAATAAAAAACGCATACGATGCCCATGCTTCTTATTGCAAAGTAACTATAGAAAAAATACCCGCACTTGAAGAAATAGATTCTATTTTATATTCTTACGGTAATTTCGAAGGTCCGGTTATCGCAATAGAGGACGACGGCGATGGCATGGATTGGAAAACCATCGAAGACGGATGGCTTAGGCCGGCGTCCAGAATAAAGTCCAATATTAAAGATTGGATTAACGCAAAAATCAAGGAAGAACGAATTAATGCTTTAAATGAAGGCAAACTCGGAACGTTCGATAGCTTAATAAACGAAATCAAAAAGGCGAATAAAGGAAGAATTCCTTTGGGAGAAAAAGGCGTCGGAAGATTCGCTACGCAAAGATTGGGCGATAAACTTATATTAAAGACAAAAACCAAAGACAAGAATTACGAATACGTACTTGAAATAGATTGGTCGGAATTCTTACCTAAAAACGGCGAAACCGTTAATTTAGACGAAATAGGTTTGTCGTTAAGAAGACAACCTCCTTCTCGCGATTACGGATCCGGAAATTCCGGAACATTATTGATTATTTACGGCGGCAAAAAAGGTTTTGCATGGGATAGGGCATCGATAGAAGATTTAAATACGGCAATTTTAAGTTTGAACGCTCCAAATATAAATACTATAAAAAACGATAAAGAAAAAAAAATAAACGGCGAAAATAAAAACTACGACGATTCCTTTAAAGCTTTTTTGGTATGTCCGCAAATTCCGGAGCTCCCCATCGACACTCCAGATAAGGATTTTACGCCAGTCTTCGAATTTTCGGGGTTGGTTACCGACGAAGGATTGATAGACTATAAATTGAATTTCAATCCGCCTTATAGCGTACCTATGCAAGCGGAATCGATAGCGGAAGAAAATTATGATTTAAAAGTTCACAATTCTGCTTATTGGAACAAAAACGGTTGCAAAAGAGGTCCCGAATGCGGTTTTTTCTATATAAACATAAACGTTTGGTATAGAGAGAAGCCTTGGATAGACGGACCTAACGCAAAAGATTTCGAAAATTATCTTAACAATTTCGGAGGCATAACTATATACAGAGACGGAATTAACGTTTATCCGGCGGAACAAGGAAAAGAAACCGACTGGCTCGGTTTAAGCCGCAGGCAAATCAAACAAACGTATAGAATATCGTACTATCATATGATCGGTTCCGTAGAACTCGATCAAACAGCAAACTTTTCCCTTACCGATAAAACAAACCGCGAAGGAATGATAGAAAACCAAGCTTTTAAAGATTTTAAAGAATTATTAACTACAGTAATACAATTTATAGTAGAAAATTTATATATTAAAAAACGCAACGATTATAAGAAAAAAATATCCAACGTAGTGGGAAGTCCAAAAGAATTAAGCAATTATGCGAAACAGGGTGCGGAAATCATTAAAAACATAAATATTAAATACCCATACGAAGAAGATCCTTACGATTTATTAACACCCGTAGGAAAAGAAAACCGTCAAGAAAAAATTATAAATTTAAGTCGGTCGTTAAAAAATTTAAAAGACAGTTTGGACGTTATAGAAGAATCCCAAAATTTACTTACGGAACACGCAGGTTTTGGACTCGCGATAGCATCTTCAATACACGAACTTTTCAAAATTGCATCTAATTTTTATAACGGAGTAACGGCTCTTGCAAAATCCGGAATGGATGAAAAAAGAATCAAAAGATTAATAGATTCGTCTTTGTCTTTAAAAACCGAAATAAAGCGGCTAAGTCCGCTTCGCGCGATCAGAAACGAACGAAAAGAAGTATTTAAAATATCCGAAGCGGTTAATTATATGTATTCGATTTTTAAAGAGGAGATGAAAGAAAAAAATATCAAAATGGATATAGACATAAAAAACGATTTTGAAATTTACGCCCGTTTCGGTGCCGTTTGTCAAATTTTCGGCAATTTGATTAGCAATGCCATTTATTGGGTCGACGTATCGAAAAATAAAGAAAAAATTATAAAAATATTTAATGAAGACAACAAAAGATTGCTCAATTTTGCAGACAACGGAGACGGCGTTCACAAATCCATGATTCCGTATCTTTTTAAGCCAGGTTATAGCATGAAGGTGCCTCAAAGCGGTTTGGGGCTCTATATTTCCAAATACTATATGCAAGATATGAAGGGGGATATTTATCTTATCGATAAAAAAAGTAATTTATCCGGTTTAAACGGAGCGCACTTTGTTTTAAATTTTCAAAGAACGTCTGCCGCAAAGGAGGATGCATGAACATAAACGTATGCCTTATAGACGATGCTCTAATAAGAATTTCAAAAAAAGAAGAATTGTTATGTGAATTTCAGATAAAAAATGATATAGAGAAAATAGCTCCGGACGACGTGGAAGATAATGAAATAAATTTAAAATATTTTATTTCATCTATGATTAAAGACGATGAAATAACATTGTTCGGATATTCTAATCCGACCTTTTATATTAACAATATTGGAAATCAACCTTTTTTCGACGTGGTTATTTACGATTGGGATTATCAACCTACGGCATCGACCGTAAATCCAGAAAAAGAATTAAATAATCTTATAGAAAACTCTTATTGTTTTGTCTATGTATATACTTTAATGGAAGATAAAGAAAATACCGAAAAAATTAACAAAATAAAAGATAGATTATCTAATAGAATAGACTATTTAAAAAAAAGCGAGGAAAATTCTTCAAATGTGTTAATAGACAAAATCAATAATCTTAAAAAATCTAATTTTTCGGCTAAATTTGCCAACGAATTTCGAATTAATGCCTTTAAATCAATTGAAAAGATATTGATTGCATTAAGCAGTTTGGATATAAAAAAATTTCATGAAATAATGGGGACGAATAATGAAGAAAGGAAAAGGGATTTGCTAGAATTCATCGGCGAGAAATTTAAAAACAATATAATGGAAATGCAATTTACGATACCGAATGATACCGCACAGGACATTCGGTCGCTTGAAACGGATGAGTCATCCAAGAATATACAAAGCGGCGAAACAAACGATAAACAATCTTCCACAAAAGAAATATGGCATTATAGAATGTACCATAAAATCAACGATGAACTTGTCCGTAAAGGGGATATATACAAAAAAGATGAAAAAAATGAGTATATACTTATTACTACGCCAAATTGTCAATTGGTCAGGTATCATGAAAACAAAACATTCGGCATAATTAATTATTGCGTCCTGTTCGACGCATCTTCTTTAGAGGAAAAAGTAAAAGAATTGGTATACCATAATAATGATGCCAAGGCTAAAAATACATGTAAACCTGAAAATGTTTATTCTTTAATAAAACCAATCGCAAACAAAGAGTCGTCCCCTTTTTTACTTCCGTTTGTTTTGATAGAAAACGACGATATTTCTTTAATTCTTTTCCCTAAGATGTATAGTTATAAAGAAATCCAATGCAAAAAAAACAACGCACCGTCCGAATATTTAAAAAAAGAAGAAATGAAGGAATTGGGATATTCTTATATTACATCTTTAAACGAGCCGTTTTTATCGGAACTTATAAAAGAAATTTACAATAAGTTGCAAGGCAACGGCGTTCCTGACTACACTGAGGATTTTAGGATTGAAATTGAAAATTTATTGAGAAATTGTTTTACCTCTTAAGCTAGATATAATTTTTTCGGCATGTTTCTTTATGTAGTATGGCGGTAAAGCATTCCCTATCATCAAAGCTATACGGTCTCTCCCTATATTTTCCGGAAACTTGTAATGCATGGGAAAAGTTTGCAACAACAAAGCTTCCCTAATCGTAATAGCCCTATCTTCTTCCGGATGTAAAAATCTGCCTTTGGACGGATTTATGCATCCGGAAGTAATGGTAGGGGAAACATCGTCCCATTTCATACGACCGTAAACGTCCCTAAATCCCTTTGGGTAGCGTATATGGCAAGAAAGCATATATTTTTTGGGTAAATCGATTCTACCGCCTCCGTTTTTAGGAATTAAAGCAATCATCTCTTGAACCTTTTTGCTTCGCTTAATCGAATAATCATGCAAAGGGTCGTTTCCGGTTCCCGGAGATTTCGTATTTCCTAAAACATCCCGAACAGTCTTAACGGTTCGTTCCTGTTCCGCAAAAGATATTTTTTTATTTAACAAAGTTATGAGAATCATGCGCTTTCTTCTTTGCGGGACACCGTATTTTGATACATCATGGATTTGAAGACAATCATCAGTAAAATAACCCAAAAGTTTAAGGCGGTTAAGGACTTCAATGATGCGTTTATCTTTTGCGAGTCCAGGTACGTTTTCTATCATTACCGCCTTAGGTATTAATTCCTCTATAAGTCTTAACATTTCAAAAACAAGATCGTTTCTTTCATCGATGACGGCTAATGCTCCGTTTTTGGTACGTAAACTCGAAAATCCCTGACAAGGGGGACAGCCGGCTAAAAGATCCAATTTACCTTTTTTAATACCTGTCGTCTCAATAATTTCTTTTCCGGTAACGTCTTTAACGTCTTTATTCCATATATATACTTCCGGATGATTAAGGCTATATGTTTTGGCTATAAAAGGTTCTTTTTCTATAGCACCTACTACAGTAAATCCAGCCTGCTTGAGACCCTCGGTTAGTCCACCTGCTCCACAAAATAAATCTATGGCAGTTATTTTCTTCATATTATATTCCCAAGATTTTTCATTTTATATAAATTTTACGAAATATATTATAGTATATTTTTTTATTATATCAAAAACCTATATGACTTTACGACATGTTATTATTTATATTCCGATAAATTCATTTCGTTGACGCTTCCGATACCATATCGACACAATTATCTGTATTTTTGATTATTTCTTTGCCCCAGAATCTCAAAACTACCCATCCTTCGTTTTTAAGTCTTTTGTCGACTTCCCTATCCCTTTCTATATTACGTTTTATTTTACGTTCCCAAAAATCCTTGTTGGCTTTGAATTTTTGGCCGTTTAAATAATTTTTTCCGTGCCAAAATTCGCTGTCGCAAAAAACCGCTACTTTTTGTTTTCTAAACGTAAAATCCGGTTTGCCGTAAACCGTCGGATCGTTCCTTCTGTATCTTAAACCCTTTTTAAATAAAGCCGAAGCCAAGGTTTTTTCTATAACGGTATTTTTGCTTTTTATTTTCTTTGCCGTAGAGGAATTCATTTAAAATAAAGTCTTAATAGGATAAAATAATAGGAATTTAAATTAAAATATTTCTCCGATAGATTTTTAATAACAAGAAATTAGGAGGTAGTTTTAGGTATAACAATTATATCGTCTAATTCCCTAATATTTTATTTCCTTAAATTTTTATTTGAGAAGTTTGACGATTATTATTATTATTATCTTTTTTGTTCATTGTTGCTTCTTCTATTGCCGTTTCCACAATAATTTTTATTTGAGAAGTTTGACGATTATTATTATTATCTTTTTTGTTCATTGTTGCTTCTTCTATTGCCGTTTCCACAATATCGGAAATAAATTTTTTAAATTCTTTTTCGATTTTAATTTTAAAGTCTATTTTAAATTGTGTCTGAAACTGCAGTAATAACGGATGAATTAAGGAAGCCAATTCTGCGGCGATTTTTAAAATACTGCATAACGTATTTATTTCATCAACTGTATTAATAGTTTTTGAAGCCAATTTGCATAATTCAGAAGTAATTCTTGCTATTTCAGCCAAATTTTCATAGGTTGAAATTTTCATATTTTGTTTTTCAATATAACATTTTAAGTCTTCAATTTTTTTATAAATTTTTTTATCGGCTTCATCAATTCCGATAGTTAACGATTGTTGCCCTATATTTCCTGAATTGTCGCCATCAGTACCCGATTTATCATCGTCGTCCGATTGTTTTATTTTTTCCAAAAGCAACTCTTCATTGTTTTTAAGTTCTTCATTGATTTCAAATAATTTTTCTTTTATATCATCATTGAGTTCTTTTTCTTTAATTTCTTTGCTTTCCTTTAATACTTCGTAAACGTTATTAAAAAAAGTATCCGCAATTTTTAAAATATCTTTATAGACTTTAAGTTTTTCATTTTCATCTTGTATTTTTTCATTAATCTGTTTGCTAAAATTTTCAAAATCAATATTTGAATTCATGTATCCTCCTTATAAATCCATTATTTCTAAAACGCCGTTCATTTTTTAATAATTTATAAATTATTTTTATATTTATAAAAATTAATTAATTTAAAAAGCATTATCATTTGTTATAATATAAATTGATAGGTTAGAAGTATCAAGTGGCTTTGACTTTATTTTAAATTAAATTTTGGTAAACTTTAGTAATGTTAGGTCTTTAAAAAGCTAAACCTTGTGTCGAAATACCTATCGTTATGTAAAAATCTTCTAAATAAGCCGAATCTTCCGGCCATAATTTAGGGACTTTTATTTGGTAATGAAACGCAAGCCAACCAAGAATAATAATTATAGAATCTTTATATAGCAGAGATTCTTTCCTTTTATTTTTAATTACTTCAATAAAAGGTTTTTTATTTTCAAACCAAAATTGCAATTTTTCCTTATTAACATCTTTTAATAAATCACGGTAGGCGTCAGCTATCTTTATTCCAAGTTTTGTATTATTATTGGCTTCTTCGCCTATAAAACTTTTATAAATTTTTGCGGATTCTTGCAACAAATCATCAATATGATTATAGCAGTCAATTAACATTTTTTGTATTTCTCCAAAAGCATCATCGGTAATTTCTACTAATGCTGAACCTTTTGCCAGTAATCTTTTTATATTTTTGCTTTTATCTTCCTCAAGCGGAATGGCAGGTTTATAGTCGCTCATATGAGACATTTCAGCATAAGCATGCTGAAGAATTGTCCTAATTTGAACTTCGCATGATACACTATCATCGACAATATTTCCATTAATATTAATTTTATTTTTTAATCTTATAACATAATGGTCAGATTGATAAGTAAAATGGTCAGGATTATTTAATTTTTCTTGCTCAAAATCACGACATTTTTCACACTTAAATTCTACCATATTTTCAATAATTTTGCCAATATTACGAACATCTTCCAACAGCAAGGTTACAAACCTCACTCCAACTTGGTCGGTAATATCCAATAATGGATCATTATAGTTCTTTTTTCTATATAATGCTTTTTCTATAAATGAATCGGTTTCTTTAACTCTAACCAATGGAGGAATTTGTAAAAGTTTATCGCGGGCATTTTCTAAGAAATATTTTTGATCTAATGCATTGCATATCTCTTTTTTTACAAATTCTCCAAATTCTTTGAGCATTCCGCGTCTTTCGTTATAAGCCTTGCTTAATTCCAATTCTTTTATATTTTCCATAATTATTTTATATTTTCTATTTCTCCTCTTATTCTTACTTTAACCCAACCTTCATTTTCATCATCTGGACCAATAATACAAAACGAATTATGAAGTTCTTCCGGCAACGCAATAATAGTAATATTAGATGTAAATCGTATTGATTCCCTACGTAATTTACCTTTGATTAATTGTGTATTTTTTGAAAATGATTCAACTATTCCTTGCTCTTCGCACTCTCTTAAAAAAAAGTCTTGTTGATCTTCTGGAAAATAATCGATAGAAAATTCTCTTGGATCAATCATAGTACTATTATCACTTAAATACGAAATTAAATGCCCATAAAGTTCTAATTTGTCTTCGTTCCCCGTATTTATACTATTAATAAAATTGCGAGTAATTTCATAAAATTTTTTTGTTTTTGAGGATGAGTTATCAGCAATTCTACATCCCAAAAAAGTGCTATAAAAATATAGCGAAGCATTTCCGTTGGTAGAATTTTGCATTAGGTGGTCAAAAACTTTAATAGAAAAATCATCAGTATTTCTTACCTGGTTTTGACCGGTATTATGATTTCTATTTATTTCTATAAATAAGGCTAATTTCATTAAACGAGCCGAATCTCCAAGAATTATATTATTAATATATTCAAGCATTACTTCATTATTTTCAATCCTCTCCATTAACCCCCTGTCGTAATCAGCCTTTATAATAGCAATAAAACGAGATTCTATTCCATCATCATATAACGTTCCTTGAATAAAAATTGCAGAACCGGATTTAATTGACCCTGAGGTTTGAGCATTAGAAAGTTGCGCAGCTAAATTCCTTGAATTTGTTATAAACTCGGTATCATTGAAATCAAGCATATTTGAAATTATATTAAATGAACGACCTGGCGCAGTATCTTCTACAGTTAAATCTACGCAATGACTTCCTTGAGAAATTACAGCCATAATTCTGTCAATTAAAAGATTTAAACTTTGGTTATCAAGACTAATAAGAATATTGCTATATATCGGATTTCGCGTATTAAGTTCAGAAGCCCTGACTACTTCATGGGCAATAACTCTTTGAATCCGCATATTGATTATAGACATAAATAATTCTCCTTATCATTTTGCAATTTTTATTTTAAATTAATTTAATCAGAATCATATTATCAATAAAAACCTTTTTATAAATTCATAAAAAGTGTAGTCATATCTTGACAAAAAAGGCATAAAAGGAAATAAAATATCCCCCGAAACAAATGTAGATTCACAATTATTCGATATCTTTTTAAATTCCTCTTTAAATTTTCCTATCATCTTAATGCCATTTGAGCTTAAAGCATATTCACATCTAATGCTTTTCAAACTGTCATCCCAATGTGTGCCGTGATGAGGCGTAATTAAAACCGCAAAATTTTTTCTTTCTTCGTCTTTAAGTGTTTCTATGACATTAATTATTTCTTTTTTTTCTAAATCACCTAAAAACAAAATTCTATCATCTATTGCAAAAGATAAACTTAACTGGTTTGCAGCCTTTCTTAAAGATTCATTTGCTGTTTGAATTGTACAATGTAACTTTTCTTTATTGTCAGTTTCTATTTTTTTGCCATTATCGACATCTTTATCTTTTTCAATATATTCAGATTCAATATTTTTTTTAAATTCTTGTTTTTTAATTTCTGGTTCATAAAAAACTTTGTCTCTATGATTTTCGTCTGTATATAAATATTTTTCAATTATTTTATTTTCCTCATATTTTTTATAAATGTTCCTTAATTCACAATCATTTTCAAGAGCTTTGTTGAAATCTTGAACAGCTTTTTCTATTAATTTGGTTATTTCTTCATCTTTAAGTATTTTAGGCGGCCATAAAACATCTATTCTCAAACCGTTAATATTTACATTATCATTTTGATATAGATGACGAAAAAAAAATTTTGAATAAGTTATGTCTCTCATTTTATTTATAAGATCTACTTCTGCACTTTTCGAACCATTTCCAAGAACTCTTGCGGTCATACATAATAAAGCCATTAAATATTCATCTTTAAGCCCTTTTTTTGTAAATTCAGGAATACCAGGACAATATAATTCTTTAAGACCGATACTATTATTTTCCATCTTAAAAATGCCATTATAATGATCGATATGAAAATGAGATAAAATAAAAATATCAGGTTTTTCATAGTGATATCTAAATATTTTTTTAAATCCTTTAAAAGCTTTTTCGCTACCTGCTTGACTCCCACAGTCTATCAATATACTTCTGTTGCCAATCGTATCCAGTCTCATACATAGACCGTCACCAACATCTGACAAATATAAGTATTTCATAACATTATACCTCCTATTATATGTATTTACAGTTAAGTTAAATATTATATTGAACTCATTAACCCTATTCGCACCCTTCGACGGGACAAAGCCAGAAAGTTCCGTCTGGAACATCAGGGTGAATTTCGTTTACCACTATTTCTTCATATTTATGATAATATTTGCATTCCAATTTATAAGCTTGCATCGGGGATGAAGTTTCTTTAGCCCAAAAATAACTACATTTTCTTTCTTTAGCCGATTGCAAAATCCTTACTTTGAGATTGTTGTCGGATCTACCAACGTAATGCGGTTTTTTTCCGGTCTTAGATAAAATATATGCCCCATATGGCGATTTTGCGATAATTTCGTATTCGTCTATATTTTTGATTAGGTCGAATTTAGTCATTTTTTATCTCATTTTGATTTATTTATGTTGTCAATAAGAATATCAAAAGAATTAACGCCGATATACCATGCGCCTTAATTAAATTTAATAGGCGATACTTTGGCTTTTTTGCATACATCAACTATAGCCGACCTTACTGCCGTTATTGCTTTGCGATAAATTTAAGATTTTTTATCGATAGCCGATAATGTTATATAAAGCAAATAATTGCAAAATAATTATATTGACAAAAATATTTTGCAAAGATATAATCAAAATAATCAATCAAAAAACAATAAGCATAAACATATTTGCTCATCTACCAACCGAGGTAGAAGGAACTCGGGGATCGCTTTTGATTATATTTATATAATTAAAGGCGATCGCTGTTTTATAACGTTTTTTCATATTTTTTGCATAATTCCTTATTTTTCCACTCATTCACATAAAAAGCGGTAACCCAATAATAACTGGCTTTTTTATTTTGTAATATAACAACATAGCGGTAGTTTTCAAGCCAGATATATGTTCTTGTTCCCTTATCCTTTGTTCCTTCAGTATATTCCCAAATTTTTATCTCGTCACTTTCCTCCGTTTCCATTAACGGTTTTGCCCAATGAAGTCTTTCCGCTCTCCTATTATCAATCAATCTATCGCCTGTTTTATCGTCTTTGGTTATAACATGCCAGAATCCTTCCTCTTTTCCTTCGCCGTCCAGCTCTATTTTGTTGTTATAAACTACCTTAATGTTTTTATGATAAACATCGGCATCCTTGAAATCTTTTTTAAAAACATCGTACAGCATCGATATGACTTTATCTCTTTCTCCATCTACGCATAAAATAGGCGGTAAAAATGTAGGATACTCACACATTATGCTTTCTCCTGCGGCGTAAAAATTAATAAATTAAATTTATTAATCCACGGCGGGCTTGTCGCATTAATAGATTGTTTCGTATAATATTGAATGCGTTTTATCAAGTTATTTTTTGAATTACTGGTTTCTAACCCGCGGTTATAATAACTAACGGCGCCGATTAGCAAATCCGCAAGTTGCAAAATTTGAGATTCGGAAGAGTTTATATTTTGAATATTTTTGATAATAGATTGATTAAAATCGTGGTAATTATTACAAAGAATCTCTTTTAATTTAATTATTTTATCGGAGCTCCTTGTGTCTTTTTTATCTATGTAAATATTATATTGGCCGTCGTTATAATCCATAATATTTTTCAACATATAATAAAAGGTTTTATAATAAAACGAATCATGGCTTCCCTTATTAAAATAATCATGATTAAGCTTTAATTTATCGTCAACTACTAATGCTCTAAAATTTAAAGATTCTGATGCAAAAAAATAATCGATAAGTTTTATAAAATAATTTTCTCTCGACTTAGATACCTTTACCCATTTGATTTCGCCGTTTGCATTGTATTCTCTCTTTATTTTTCGAATCTGCTCTGAAATTTTTGTTACATCATTTTTAGGACACCATATCGCTCCCGTAACCATAGATTTTTGGTGATCATGTTCAAGATGGCAACTTTCGTCGCAATAAATATTATATTCCATCGTAATTAACCTAATTTAATTTATTTCTTTATTTTTATATCTCCTGCATAACCCACTTAACCCTTCCGATTATAAAATTATCTTCGTCTATTTTATCCGTTTTTAATTCCCTGTCGGCAAAATTTTTATTATCGGATTTTAGGACTATTTTGCCTTGGTCTTTGTAATAAAAAACCCTTTTT
>JAJZYP010000046.1 GCA_021798015.1 bacterium | reverse complement strand
GAAGGGAATATGCCACGTATTTTTCCATTCTTTCTTTGATTGCAAGTTCAAAAACTTCTAGAAGCGAAATAGAATCCATTCTCGAAAAAAATACAGGGGGCTATTTAGACAGACTTGAAAATGAATATAATATAATAAAAAAGGTAAGACCCGCATTTGCAAAAGAAGGCGGCAGAATACAGAAATACGTAATAGAAGATAATTTTTTAAATTTCTGGTTCCGTTTTATTTAATTCTTACGCCGGAAAATTTCTCGAAAAATACTTCATCGAAAAACTGAAGCTTTCTAACGAGTTTTCCGACATCGGCTCGTATTGGGAAAAAGACAATAAAAACGAAATAGATATCGTTGCGGTAAACGATATGGACAAAAAAATATTGCTCGCCGAAGTAAAATTAAATTCCGAAAGAATCAATATTAATAAGCTCAAGGAAAAAGCCTTAAAATTAATGCAAAAATTCAAAGAATACCGTTTTGAATATAAAGGATTTTCGCTTGAAGACTTATAGATTTTTCCAAAATCAGATTTTAAAATTATTAAGTTGAAACGATAAAGAAAAGCCGCGGCATCAAAAAACTGCTCCGTTCTCTATCCGCTTTAATAGAGGGGAAAGATATTGAACCTAAAAATATTCCTGAAGGGGTCATGTTCAACTTCCGACATTGCTTTTCTTCTTAATATAAAATTTTCCGAAGCGGAGACTAAAAAAAACTTACTTCTCCACATTTTTCCGACAGCCCCGAGATAGATAAAAAAATAAAAATTTTAAAACAAATATACGAATTTAAAGACGAAATCCTCATACGCGGCGTAGATTTATATCTCAATGGAGCTTATGAAGATTTTTTGGAAAAGAAAAAGAAAAAAGCAGGATAAAAACGACATCGGAAAGACTCGGATGGAAAATAATAAAATAACAGTAAAATTACAGAGGCTTAGCTAAGCTCTGCCGAAGAACCCATAGTCAGGTTCTTGACCAAGCCGGCTTCCTCGGTGTCGGGGCGTTATCGGAAATTCTCCGTGAACTCTTTAGAAGAAACGACTTTTATGTCTATATGCGGAAAATTCTTATCATTAGATATAATTAAACTGCAATTAATTTTTTTTGCTATTATGTATTGTATGGTATCTTCGAAATCAGTTATTTCCGTATTTGTTTCCATTATATATAAAGCCTTATTTAAATCGCTATTCGTAAAACCTACTATATCGCATATAGTTGAAAGTTTTTTTATATATTCTATTACATTAGAAAATCTTTTTTTTAATACATAATATATAGTCGTAATTATGTCCGAACTCGTGTATATTTTAATATCTTTTTCGATTGCATATTTTAAGGCATTATAACTCTGTGCATGAAAAGCCCTGCTACCGTCAAAATTGTCTATAAGGATGTTGGCATCTATGAAAATTTTATCCACCTGTTTTGCCTTTAATATCTTTAAAGTCCCTTTTTCCGAAAACTCCATCTGCACATCTCTTTAAATTTTCCAGAGCCTCTAATTTTTTATTTTTCTTTATGTCCCTTACCTTTTCTTCTATGAGCATTGCAATAACCTTGCTCTGGGATAGCTTTACGGAAGAAGAAAGAATCTTTAAGTCATTGTTTATTTCAGGGGATAAAGTTATATTCTTTCTAATAAATTTATCGTTAACATTTAACATGATACACATCACCTCTTTATGTATAAATATATCACGCATTAATTGATATGTCAAATAATTAATTTATAAATTATTTATAATATGATCTATTTTTATATCTGCAGGAAAAATGTTTAATGACTTGCGTGAAGTTCCTTTGGAACTTTCTTTAGAAGAATTTAATATTGTCAAAAATTAAAACTACAAAAATAATACAGGGAAGATTTATCTAAAAATCTAATATTTTATCTAAAAAGGTAATTTAGATTAAAAATATTTATAAAAACCATGGAAAAAATATAAATATAACTAAAATTTTAAAAATAAGGTAAAACATTATTGTAAGAAAATGGATATTTGGGGATTAAAAATTTCTATCGCAGGATTAAAGATATATATTTATATATTAGCCTCTATTAACCTTTATTACGCCTTTAACGGCTTTTATACCGCTAATAATTAAATCTACCTGCGCGTTATCCTTTACCTCGATATCAAACAAATGAACCGCTCTTCCATCTTTAAGTGTTCTTACCTGGGCTCTTGAAATGTTTGCCCCCTTTTCTGATATTAATGTAACGATATTTGCTAAAATTCCTTTTTTATCTTCCGTAATAATCTTTATTTTTGTTTCAAAAAAACCTAAACCTGATTTGGAAGATTCTAAAGCGGCTTTCCAACCAACCTTGATAAGCCTATTTTCATCGACACCGATTATATTTTTACAGTCTGATTTATGGACTATAACACCCCTTCCTCTTGAAATAAACCCGACAATATCGTCGCCTGGTATCGGATGACAACAACCCGCAAGCTTGTATAGCAAATCGCCGCCAAATGGCGAAATAACCGCCTCGCCGGTTGCGATGCCGCGACGGCTTACCGCCCCCGGTTTAATCCTCTTTAAAATCTTATTTATAACGCCTTCCGTCTTTCTAGTAATTAAAGACAATCTGTCGGTTTTTTTAAAATCAGGTACTGCAGTTAAAAATATAAAGGAAGGTAAATATTTGCCATAACCTAAACCTGCGTAAAGGTCTTCTTCATCTTTAATAGATAACTTTTGCATAGCAATGTTTACCATTTCTTTAAAATCTATCTTCCTGTTGCCAAGCTTTTTAAATTCCCTTTCTAAAATTTCTTTCCCCGCTACGATACTTTCATCCCTTTCTGTCTGCCTTATATAACTCCTTATTTTTGACAACGCCTTGGAAGATTTGGCATATTTTAACCAATCCTTTGAAGGGCGGTGGTCTTCTTTTGTGATTATTTCAACTATATCTCCGTTAGATAACTTTTGCCTTAATGGAACAATTACCCCGTTAACTATGGCACCCATTGCTTTATCGCCAATTTCGGTATGAATGTAATATGCAAAGTCTATCGGGGTGGAATCCTTCGGTAAAGCGATAACTTTACCCTTAGGGGTAAAAACATAAACCTCTTCCTGAAAAAGGTCTATCCTCACGCTATCCAAAAATTCACGAGGGTCCTTAAGTTCTTTTTGGTATTCGACAAGTTGTCTAAGCCAGTTAAATTGATCTAAATCGCTCTTTTCAAACGACATATTCTCTTTATATTTCCAGTGCGCCGCAATACCGAATTCATCGATAAAATGCATCTGTTTCGTTCTTATTTGAATCTCGACCCGCATTCCCTCCGGACCAATTACCGTTGAGTGAAGCGAACGGTATAAATTTGCTTTTGGCATTGCAATATAGTCTTTAATTCTGCCGGATACAGGTTTCCAAATAGAATGGACTAAACCTAACGCTTCATAACATTCCGTTTCGGTATTCACTATTATTCTTAAAGCTAATAAATCGTATATATCTTCAAAGCTGACATGCTGCTCTATCATTTTTTTATAAATACTGTAAAAATGCTTTGGCCGTCCATAAATTTCAGCCTTTAGATTATGTTTTTCCAAGTTTTCTTTTAATATGCCGATAACTTTTTCGATATAGTTTTCTCTCTCCGCCTTTTTTTTATTTATCTTAAACGATAAATCCCTGTAAGCTTCAGGATTTAAATATTTAAACGATAAATCCTCAAGCTCGCTTTTTATAAAAAATATACCCAATCTATTGGCAAGGGGAGCATAAATATCGATAGTTTCCTGCGCTATCTTGATTTGTTTTTCCTTTGTCAAAAAGTCAAGGGTTCGTAAATTGTGGAGTCTATCGGCTAATTTTATTATTATAACCCTGATATCTTTAGCCATTGCCACAATCATTTTTCTGATGTTTTCCGCTTCAAACTCTTCCGAACTCTTAAAAGACAGCTTTCCTAACTTGGTTAGACCATCAACTATAAGAGCAACCTCTTCTCCAAATTCATTTTTTATGTCGTCTAATGTTGCCAAAGTATCTTCAACTGTGTCGTGAAGCAAGGCGGCGACAATCGAGGCGCAATCCATCCGCAGTCCTGCCACAATAGCTGCCACTTCGATTGGATGCGTTAAATAAGGTTCTCCTGATTCCCTTTTTTGTCCTTGATGAACCCTTTTTGAAAAATTATAAGCCTTTTTGAAAAGCTTAAACTTTTCGTCATGAATATCATCTGCATTGACATCGTTCAGGCTATTAATATTATTTCTAAATGCTTCTATTAAGAGGTTTAGCGAGCTAAAATCGCTGGAGGGGTTAACGGTAACAAGTTGGTCATATGGATTCATAATATAATTTGATGCTATAGGCAAATTAATCGACTGATTTTACTTTGGCATATCCCTGTGCAATTTCCCTTAAAGCTATAACTATAGGTTTATTTCTACTTGCCACTTTTGGCTGCGCGCCTTCGAGAATCTGCCTCGCCCTTTTAGCAGCTATCACAACAAGCGCAAATCTATTTTCTACATTTACCAAACAATCTTCAATCGTAACTCTTGCCATTTGATTTATCTCCTTAAAGTATTTTAAATTACTGAAAATTAATTTCTTAATATTTTATATTTTTTTATTTATATTTCTGCATCTTTCCGCAATTATAACGGATTTTAATTTTAAATATGCCTTATCTAAATCATCATTTGTTATTATATAATCGTAAATAATGCTTCTTTTAAGTTCAGCATAAGAAACCTCAGAGCGGGTTTTCAGCTCTTCATTACTCATACCGCCCCTTTTTTTTAATCTATCTATTAAATCTGCATATGAAGGCGGCTTTATAAATATAGTAATTAATTTATCGGAATTACCTTCGTCTTTGTAATGCTTTATTAATTTTTCAACACCCTGAACATCTATCTCCAAAAGAGTATCATATAAGTGATTGGTATCATTGCCAGAAATAGATTTATATGCCGTGCCATACCTTTTGCCAAAGACATTGGCCCATTCTATAAATTCACCGCCTGCTATCATTTTATCGAATTTTTCATCATTAACAAAATGATAGCTCACATCGTCTATTTCACCGGTTCTTTTTTGTCTTGTAGTAAAAGAAACACTTGGCTTTATATCTGCAAATTCCTTTGCAAGCATATTACAAAGCGTGGTTTTTCCCGTGCCTGACGGTGCAGAAACGGCAATAATCAACCCCCTTGGATAACCGTCTAACGATAAATTTACACCAAAAGAATTATTATTACCGTTATTATTTATCATCAAGATTTTTGACAAATTTATTAATTTATTATTAATTTTTACAAATTAGCTATCCTTTGCCTCTAATCTCGAAGTAATAGTTGCTGTATTTAAAGCGGAAAGGATAATATGCCCCGAATCCGTAATTATAACCGACCTTGTTTTTCTGCCTTCCGTCGCATCAATCAAATGGTTTCCATCCTTTGCGGTTTCTCTAAGCCTTTTTATTGGCGAAGAACTGGGGGAAACAATAGCAACAACCCTATTTTGTAACACAATGTTTCCAAAACCTATATTGATTAATTTTTGCATTTATCTTCAATTTAGCTATATAGCAAATTAAAATTATAATAACAATATATAAATTATAGTAGCAAAATATATATTTGTTATTATATTATACAATTATCCGATATGTAGTTCAACCAAAATGTAGCAAAGCATGGAGCATTGAGGTCAGGTCTCCGCCAAAACCTTCATTAATTCCTCCACGCCAACCGCATAAGTTCCTAACTGCGAAACGGCGATACTTGCGGCGGCATTTGCGATATAGCAAGATTCAAAAATGCTTGCGCCGACGCTTTTAGCGACGGTAAGAGTAGAAATAACTGTATCACCCGCACCTGTTACATCATAGACATCCTTCGCTTGAGCTTTTAAATGCTCGGATTTATTGTCCGAATAAAAAAGCGACATACCCGATTCTCCTCTTGTAATAAGTAAATAATCGGACTTTACCTTCTTAAAGATTGCTTTGCTTGCCTTAACAAGGGTTTTTTCATCTTTTATTTTAATTCCAGACCCGCCGAAAGCCTCATTAATATTAGGTGTTAAGATTGAAATATTTTTATAGAATTTAAAATTTTCGACCTTTGGATCAAGGGATATAAATTTACCCTTTTCCCTTAAAAAATTAACAACCGCCGAAAAGAATTTTCTTTCTATTAATCCCTTGCCGTAATCGGATATTATAACTGCATCGATATCATCCACTATTTTTTTAATACCTGAAATAAGCGCTTTATATACACCATCGCTAAATTTTCCATTATTTTCTTTATCAAATCTGACAATTTGTTGATTGTGCGCAATGACCCTCGTCTTTATGATTGTTTGAAAATTATTGAGCGTCAATATGCCTTCGGAATTTATCGTCTCTTTGTCAACCATCTGTTTCAAAATATTACCGTTATAATCATTGCCGACAACCCCCGCCACATAAACCTTAGCTCCTAATTTGGATACATTGTTTACGACATTGGCGGCTCCCCCCGGCATTAGTTTTTCATATTTAACATTAACTACCGGAACAGGAGCTTCGGGAGATATTCTGTCAACCGTGCCGTAAACAAAATGGTCAACCATAATATCCCCTATAACAAGTATCCTTGCTTTGTGAAATTCCTTAACAATGTTTAGTAAATTTTCGTTCATAATAATACAAATTTGAACAAATCTTCCGTTTTGCTCGCCATAGTATCCGCATTAAACTTTGCTATTACAGTTTTTCTGGCTTCTTTGCCCATTTTTTCAATAATAGCCTTGTTATTATACACAAAAATCAATTTTTGATAAATACCTTCTATATCCCCCTTTTTTACTACAAACCCGTTTTCTCCGTCTTCTACAACCTCCGGCATCCCTCCTGCATCCGAAACTATTACGAGCTTTTCCATCGACATCGATTCAATAAGGGAAAGCGGCAGCCCCTCTTTTAATGAGGGAAAAACAACGACATCTAATTCATTTATAAAAGAAATTAAACTATCCCCTACAAATCCCAGAAAATAAACCGAATTAGTGATTCCCAAATTATCGGCTTTTTTTATTAATTCATCTTTTAAAACTCCGTTTCCCGCAATAAAGAATTTTGAGTTCGGAATTTTATTTAATACGGAGCGCGCCGCTCCCAAAAATAAGTCCACTCCCTTTTCATAAGACAGCCGGGCAATGATCCCAACATTAAATCCTACATTATTTTTGCCGTTTAAATCCCCTCCTAAGTTCCTTTTATGCACTCCTTCCGCATCAGGATTAAACCTGTCAATGTCTATTCCATTATATATCACATTAAGCCTATTTTCACTTATACCCTGAGATAAAAGATTTTCTTTAACGGCATTTGATACGCATATTATACTGCCTACATATTTATACTGAGATTTTTTATTAAGCCCGTGGGCAGTTGCCACGGATTTAAGACCTAAAATCTTTGAGACAACACCTCCAATCACATTTGCTTTAGAAAGATGGGTATGAATTATATCGATATTATTTTTTTTTGAAAAATACAAAACTTTAAGAATTGCGAGGGGGCTATACTTAAAACCGATGTTTATCAGCTTAACTGGAAGTCTGCTTTTGTTTAAAAACTCCGCAACGGATAAATCTGGATTTTTCCTATTTTGTGGATTAGAAGATAAGATATATATATCATGCCCTTTTTCTTTAAGTTTTTTTGAAAGATTTACTAAATAATTTTCCGCACCCCCTACATTTGATGGGGTTATAAATTCTAAAATTCTCATTTTTTATTTTATTTTTAATTTAATTTTAATTTTCCGGACTTTACTTTACCTTGCTTTATTATTTTCCAAAAAGGCCTTTATTTTTTTGATTGCATTTAAAGTTTCATTTATCGTATCTTTAACGATTCTATATATAATCATGCGAAAAAATTGCTTTACACCTTTTTTCTCTTTCATGTAGGCTTTAAAATCGTCAACATCCCAATCTTGCGCTTCGGCAAGCTCTCTAAAAGGGGCAGGATGAAATTCTAAATCATCCCTGCCAATCCTTTCAAGCCAGCCAAAATCGGAATAAATATACTTGTCAACTCGCGGATCGTAATTTGAAACCCAGTTCTTTAAGATATTTATTATTTTATGGTTATAAAGTCTTTCCATCTCTTTGTCCTTCTTATACATACCAATCGGATTTTTTGCTCTGCCGTAATGATACATCTTCGCATTAAGCTCTATGGCGTTTTTATTTTCCAAATTGATTTTCAAGCCGTTAATATCTTTAAACCCCATTGCATCGCCCCACGAAAAAACCGTGCCGTCATTTCTTATAATGCGAACCTCTTTGTCATAAAAGAACCTTTTTTCGGTCTTTTTCGCATATGAAAAATAACCTCCAAAGAAATGAATGTAATCAAATACAAATCCTTTTATTTCCATATTATTCAAATTTTCTTCAAGAACTTTTACTATTCTTTCGTAATCTCTTTCATGTATGCCTTCATCGCACTGAACATATAAACCATAATCACCACTGATATTCTTTATCGCTATATTGGTTTTTTCCGATAAAATTCTGCCGCCCCTTTTTGCCACATTCCAGCCTTCATCGATAAGTCTAATTTTTGTATTTTCATTGCTTAGCTTTTCCAGCTCATCTTTTGTGCTATCCGAACCTTCGCAGACGACAACCACAAATTCATCACACAAAGGAAGCGCCGATTTTATGGACTGGACAAACGGATACCCCATTAAAATCCCGTTTCTGATGAAAGTAAACCCTGAAATTTTCATTTTATATTTTATATTTTATTTTAGTATTTCAAAATTTTAATAGCCTTTTTGCCCCTTCTATTAAATCTTCCAATGCTATAAATCCCATACAATTCGGAAAATAGTTTTTACTGAAGCTTTCTTTTGGACAATTCTTATAAAAACAGTGATAACATTCCACTTTTTTGTCTATTATGTAACTATTCTCCGAAAGAGGGCCGCACAGGGCCGGGTCTGTCGAACCAAAAAGGGCTATAAGGGGAGTTTTTATTACCGACGATAAGTGCATAGTTCCGTTGTCAACGCTTACAACAAGACAGGATTGTTTTATTAATCCGCCTAGCATGTAAATATCTGTTAAACCTGTTACATCGACGCTAAGATGTTTATTTGTAATTTTACTCAGTATTTTTTTAGATAAATCTTCGTCTTTTTTAGAGCCTGTTATAATTATATGGTACCCCATTTTATTTAAATAATCCGCAAAAAGAGAGAATGTTTCAGGGTTTGCCTCTTTTGATTTTCTTGTGGAACCGGGGGAAAACAAAACCATTTTAAAATTTTCATCATAATCATTAAATGAGTTTTTTAAAATATTTCTTGCATTTTTGATATCTTCTTCATAAACCTCATAAACGCAATTTTTATTCTGGTATTTTTGCGTTATATAAAATGGTTCAATAAATTTAAGCGATTTGTCTATATTATGCAAACTATTATCAAATTGAATTTTGTCCTTCAGAAAAAAATTATTAATCTTTTTGTACTGCCCAATCTGTTTCTTTGATAGTAAAAAACCCAAAACGGCAAACTTAAAGGAGGTTAAAAAATTAATACAGACATAAAATTTTTCTTTATTTAATTCATTTAATTCTAATCTTCTTAATTTTAAAAATAAATCTAAAATACCGGCTATTCCCCATATCCCTTTGACTTTTTCCATCTCGATCACCTTCCAAACATCCGGATTTCTTTTTAGAACAGGGGAAGCGTTTTTAGACACGACAACGGTAATTTTGCTTTCGGAAAATTTAGATTTTAGCGCCCTGATGGCAGGGGTTAGCATTAACACATCGCCTATATAATTGTGTCCAAATATCAAAAAATTTTTATTATCTTTGTATTTTTTACTGTTCATATTTATAAATATTAATAATTAATAATAAATAAGTTCAAATAGTGAAAAAATTTTTGATTTTTGGAAATAGCTCATTTTTTAAAAATAAATTTAATTTAAATATCAAATAAATAATTTCGGTTTTATATAAATAAATCTTATAATTTGTCCTTTTTATAGCAAGAAAGCGCCTTTTATAATCCTCAGACCCCTTTAAAAAATCGAACTCTTTGTAGTTTAATGAAATGGCCTCTCTTATATTGTAATATGTTAGCACGATTCCTGGTTGCAAAAAAGAATATTCAGGGTCAAAGCCCGGTAAATAAACCTGCCTTTTATCTTTAATGTCAAAGCAAGCAGAGCCTGCTATCAGCTTGTCATTATACTTTAAAAAAGATAAATTAAGGATTCCATTATCGTATAAAACGGTAAAGAGATTTACAAAAAATGCTTTTATGTTATCGTTATGAAAAACGCCCTGTTTACCTTTTTTATTCCATCTTTTTTGATGTAAATTAAAAAACTCCTCAAGATAATGATCTAAATGGTCCATATTGTTATGGTCTATATTACTGTCATTGCCTGTTTTTATACTTATGGAAATATACCTGATATCTTCTTTTTCCGCATCCTTAACCCTTTTCAGTATATTGTATCTTTGTTTTGAATTAAACCCCTCCATATATTCTTTTATGGTATGAGGCAAGGGGACATAATAACAATCCCCGCCGGATTTATTCGTTAAATTAAATTTATCTTTCCCATATTTTAATATTTTACCATTTTGTTCCTCGGAAACCTGCTTTAAATATATTATATCTGCTCTAAACCTATTTTTTCCTTTTTTCCTTATTTCTTTAAATCCACTGTATTTCGTATTTAAATAAGAATTAATTTCGTCCAAAATGTTAAAAAGGGTATTATTAACCGGTATTCCCAAATAATCGGAATAGTCATCGCTTATAAACCTTAAACATTTAAAAACAAGGAAAAAAACATCGATATAAAACGGCGCAATAGATTTTATCGTATTGCCATTATCATCATACTCTACTATAATAAAAAGCTGCCTGCCTCTTTTTCCGTTTAAAAAATATGCAATCCATGAAGCTATCCAATTATGGGATAAAAATACATTAGATGCCGAATTTTCATCGATAAAACTATCCCAATCAGCTTTGATTGCATTAAATTCTTCTTCTGTCCTTATAATTTTGAACATTAATGATAATAAATTTATCTACGTTACGATTATACGATTAGCAATTAAATATATTACTTTTTTATTTTTATTTTATATCTTGTTTTCTTTTATATCTTCACTTATTTCATTAAAAACCTTGTCGGGGGTTATTCTTTTCATACACAAAACGCACTCCTTCAAGTTTTTATTTTCAATTTTATTAAGCGGACACTCCTTTTTAAAACATGGGATACAATATAAATTGTCCCTTAAAACCGTGCTATTTTTTCCAAGAGGTCCTGTAAGTTTTGGATCAGTAGAACCAAACAGCGCAATCGTTTTTAAATCATTGATACTTGAAGCTATATGCATTAGTCCGCTATCGGGGGTTATAAAATAATCCATTTTCGCAAGAAGCTCCTTTGCCTGTTTTAATGAGGTTCTGGATACAGCGCTTTTAATTTTATCACTGTCAACCTCTTTTATAATCTCCTGCGCAAAATATTCATCGCCTTTCCCGCCAAAAATCACTATATTTGCACCAAAAGAAAGGATAAGCCTTTTGGAAAGTTCTATAAAGTATTTAATTGGCCATCTTTTTGTTTTCCATGCCCCCGTTGGGTTTATTCCCACGAATATATTATTGTTTATATTGCCCCTAAAATTATTTTTTAAAAAATCATCTGCAAATTTTTTATCTTCATTGCTTGTAATAAGCGCAAGATTAATATCCGATACCTTTTCCCCGCCGCATTTTTCAGCCAAAAAAAGATAAAAATTAACGGCATGCTCAAGCGGTCTTCCCTTTCTAATAATCTTTTTATTGTTCAAAAAACCCAAATTAGCATATTCTTCCACATATCTTATTTTAGCCCCGCTTAAAAAGGCAAAAACGGATGTTCTGTCCACTCCCTGTAAATCAATGGATAAATCATAACGGCGGTTTTTTAATCTTTTGATTAAAGATAAATAATCGCGGATTTTGAAATTTTTTTTATCGATAACGATAACCTCGTCCACATTAGGGTTTAACAAAGCAATATCCTTAGATTTGTCCTCTATAAGCCATGTAATAAAGCTATTGGGATACCCTTTTCTTACCGATTCGATTGCCGGGGTCGCAAGAAGGCAATCGCCTATGGAACTTAATTTTATTATCAAGATATTATTTATATCTTTACTATCCATGCTAATTTATCACCTCTGATTCACTGCCGATATTAAATTGATAGGTCAGTAAAAAAGTTTGACTTTAAAAACCTTTCTTTTAAATTTAAAAAAACTAGTGTTATGCCTTACCGCTATCCTATTTAACGCAAAAAAATCGCTTCCTTTTTTTACTCTGCCGGTTTTTGTAATACATGCGCCCCAAAAACCAGCCTTTTCGACTAATGCTTTAACCTCTTTATTATAATCCCCATAAGGATATGCAAAAAAGTTTACGCTGATATTAAGCATCCTTTCTAAGTCGTTTTTGGACGCAAACATCTCATTATATGCCTCCTCAGGCGAAATTTGGGTAAGATGCGGATGAGTTTTTGTATGGGCGCCTATTTCTATACCATAATTTACCATTTTTTTTAAATCGTCCATGGCAAGCATTTCATCCTCATTTTCACCGTTTTTAATGTCCCAATCGTTTACACTGCCGATAAGTCCCGATACCATAAAAACAGTTGCTTTCACGCCGTTTTCTTTCATAACTCTTAAGCCGTTCGAATATACGGTTCTTGAACCATCGTCAAAGGTTACCCCCACATATCTGCCCTTTTCATTTATTAAATTTATCAAATAATCATTCGATATTTTATCTTGTCTGTTTACATTTATATTATATTTATTATCTAAATTACCATTGCAATAGTAATAATCATATAAGGCTTTTAATTCAGAAAGGGTTAAAAAGGTGTAACCGTGATTTTTCAAATATTTTATCTGCCTGTCAAAATTTTCCTCCGTAACATAAAGACCCGGAAATTTTGCATTTTTAGGGTACTCCCCTATTTTATGATAAAGGAGAATTATAAATTTAGGATTTTTAGTCATTATTGTATTATTATATAAGCATTTTATAATTTTTTGTTAATTTTGTATATTGCAATTTTGAGATTAACCGGCAATTATTAACTTGAATAAAAAACTTTCTTATGTTAATTTGAAGATGGAACAATTGGTTTATTATATTATTTATTATACTAAATATAGCGGCTATGTCATCAAAATAATATTTATAAATAATAATAAATAATATTAATTTTTTTTCGCTTATATATTTGAAATATATTAATGCCGGACAATAATATTTACAATAATATTCATAAAGTTAATAAAACGGGGATATCGATAATTCTTCCAGCTTACAACGAGGAAAAAAGAATTAAACGGACGATTTCCGATCTTAGGTCATATTTAAAATCAAAAAAATACTTATACGAGATAATAGTAGTTGACGATGGAAGCACTGACAGAACCATCAATGTATTGAAAGATATGCTAGCATCCGATTTACGGATTATCACCATTACGAGGTCGGGAAAGGGAACGGCTGTTAAAGAAGGTGTCCTGTCCGCCAATTATGAATATGTATTTTTTATGGATGCGGATTTATCAACGGATGTCGGTGAAATTACCAAATTTATCAATATTTTTAAAAAAGAGAAGGATTTAGGTGTTATAATAGGTTCTCGCTACTTACCTAACGGTTCGGTTATAATTCAACCGCCTTTCAGGAATTTTGTCGGAAAAACATTTAGTTTTGTAAAGTCAAAACTTTTAGGTATTAATTTTTACGATTCCCAATGCGGATTTAAGGCATTCAGGTTAGATGTAGGAAAAAAGATATTTTCTAAATCGGTAATAAAAGGATTTTCGTTCGATGTAGAGATACTTTATATCGCTCTACTCAACAATATTAAAGTAAAAGAGGTAAGTGTCGAATGGCGGCATAAACCGGGGGGTCATGTAAATATAATTGCGGACTCCATACCTATGCTTATAGAATTGTTTCAGATATTTCTTAACAAAAATAAATATTATTTTTAAACCGAATTTGGATCCAGCAGGTTCTCTTAAAATTATGAAAAAATGAAACGGCTATTCTATCTATTATAGATATGTCAGCCACTTTTCATGCTTCTTGTCCCCACCTTTGACTATGTTAAAAAACTTTTCCTGAAGTTCAAGGGCAATTCTGCCCGCCTTTCCTATGCCTATCTTTCGGTCGTCTATTTCTCTGACCGGCGTAACTTCGGCTGCGGTACCCGTTAAAAAAACCTCGTCCGCAATATAAAGCTCGTCTCTTGTAACTCTTTCCTCTTTTATTTTTAAGCCCATCTCGTTCTCCATAACCTCTATAACACTATTTCTTGTAATGCCGGGTAATACGGAAGATAACGGCGGGGTTTTTATATAACCGCCCGAATAAACAAAAATATTTTCACCGCTTGCCTCACAGACAAAACCAGAGGTGTCAAGCATAATTGCCTCATCGTAACCGGCGCTCACAACCTCTTTTTTGGCAAGTATGGAATTAATGTATTGACCTGTGGATTTCGACATTCCCATAAATGTGTTTACATGAAATCTTGCATAAGACGATACCTTAGCCCTAATGCCTATTTTAAGGGCTTCTTCCCCCAGATATGCCCCCCAGTACCAAGCCGAAACCACTACCCTTGTGTCATAATCCTTGATAAAAATACCAAGTCCGCCCTTATCCCCTATAAACACGAGCGGTCTTATATAGCATTCTTTAAATTTATTCAATTTAACTACTTCTACGATTGCGCTTTTAATTTCTTTTTTTGCATAAGGAACAGCTATTTGAAGTATATGGCAGGAACTATAAAGTCTGTCTATGTGTTCATCAAGCCTAAAAATAGCGGGTTTGCCTGATTTTGTTTCATAACATCTGATGCCCTCGAAAGCCCCCAAGCCGTAATGCAAAGAGTGGCTGTTCACCGAAACTTTTGCGTCTTCATAATCTACAAACTCTC
>JAJZYP010000184.1 GCA_021798015.1 bacterium | reverse complement strand
AAACGCGGCCAGTTAACCGGAAATTCCATATTCGAAGAAGCAGTTCAACGTATCATAGGTATTAGAATAGAAAGACGCTCGCAAGGAAGACCGTTTAAAAAAGATTTTAACAAAAAAATGCAGGAAATAAAAAATAAAAAAAACAATTAATTTTTTAATTTTAAAAATCAGACTAACACGAAATATCTAACACTTCCTCTGACACTTCGGGAGTTAGAGAATAAATAAATCTGACACCTTTATTCGACACCTTTATTTTCTTTATTTCCTATTCTATCCCTTCTTCTTTTAATATTATAACAACGTTTTCTACCGTATCGTTTATTATCGAAGCAATCTGTTCAGGCGTAAGATTTAGGTTTTTACGGGAATTTACGACATAATTGCGTTTGACAAGACTCATTCCTTCGGCCTTTCCTTCGGCCTTTCCTTCAGCCTTGCCTTCCGCCTTGCCTTCGGCCTTTCCTTCCAGGTAAAAAGGGTCTTCTTTCAGATTAATCGTTATGGGCATTTTAGTTTCCTCCAACTCTTTTACTATTTTAATCAAATTTGGTCTAAGATGCAAAAGATTTGTAAGCTTAAGTTTATAATCTTCAAGTTCGTTCTTGTTTTTAATGCGGGATAATCTATCCCTTATCTCCGATATTAACTTTACTGCATCGTCGGTTTTGCACAATATCGATAATATATTGTCGTTTAAATCGTCTGAATTTAACAGCTCGGAACAGTCTATATCTTTTATATCCTTTAACATGTATTTAAAGGATAGATTGCTTTTTTCTATACCGCAACCCATATACATAGAACCTTGCCCTATGTATAGTACCGTCTGAATAGGTTCTATCCCGTACGTAGAATACAGATGCGTATAATACTTAAGCATCCTTAAAGGCAGCTTCGGGTCGTTTGAAGTCTGTAATTCTAAATGGAATATGCCTCCGTCTTCCAGTTTAACCAAGAGGTCTGCTTTTAATTCTTCTACCTTGGGAAAATTTGTGTCTAAAAAATCAAGAGCTTTTCTGCCGGTCAATATTTCTACAAACTTTTTCGGTACCGCTTTTAATATGTCCTTAAGCGTTCTGTCGTATTTAAAATTAAAATCTAAGTCGGACATATTTGAATATTTATTTTATAATTTTTATATAAAATTATATACTTATGTTTATTATAGCATAAGTTTTGTCAATATAAAAATAAAATTAATAAATAATTCAGGTTGCATAATTAAAAATTATAGGAATAACAGCGGGGGAAAAGAAAAAACCGGCAAAGCAGACGGGAGTAAGAGAATAAATAAATCTGACACCTTTATTCACAGCGGGGGAAAAGAAAAAACCGGCAAAGCAGACGGGAGTAAGAGAATAAATAAATCTGACACCTTTATTCTTTTGGGCTATGATAATACCGGCGAACCATTTAATCATTTTGGTATCCAGTTCTTTCATTTTGGTATCCAGTTCTTTTATATCAAGCTTGGAAGCTACATTATTCGATAAAACCTCGGACAAAGCTTTAGACAAAGTCTCAGCTTGAATTTCAGCCTGAGATTCCGGAACTCCGCTTTGTATTAGTCGTTTTGCATAAGCTAATGTATCAATGATTTCCAATTTATTTCCTCTACCTATATTTTATCTGTTAATTTTTTTTATTATATCATAAAAATATATAATATTAAAATTATTTTAGTTTTAAAGTCTTCTCTCAAATTTTTCTTCAACGGTTATTATGACATCTTAGCTTCTGCTCTTCTTTATTTGTATTTTTTATTAAAACTTCCGGCATAATAATAACTGACGTCATAAATTTTTACATCATTTACCAACTAAATAAATTATTTATTAAATTATACGACTTATTATACCAGAAAAGCACTTAATCATTTTTATTTCTCAATCTTCAATCTTGCTTTCTAACTCTATAGAGAGTGAGGGAATAATAGACAAAAGCAGTCGGGAGTAAGATACGGAGGCGGGCGTTTATAAAAGCGGAGTTTTTATGCCCGCCATAGTGAAATAAATCTGACACCTTTAATCGACAACTTTTTTAAATCACAACAATGCCGGTATCGAAATATCCTCATCTATTTCTTCCCAATGAATGCCTATTCCCCTGCCTATTAAACGCCATTTATTCCTCTGTTCCTCATTCGCATTCCGAAGCTTAGGAAACCAATCTATTGGGACGCTTAATTCTCTGCCGTCTAACAAACTGATATGCATCATATAGGAATCAAATCTTATGTTGGAAGCCAGAGATTCATGTGATTTAACTGTTAAAGTATTCATTCCATTTATCCTTAATAATACTGATATTTTCTAAGATAATGGCTCTTATTTCGCTTATTTCTTTTGCGTTATAACCTACGGACTTAGCAAGAGCAACATCTTCAAGCCAAAATTTTGCATAATTTTCACCAGATTCAATGTGAATATGCGGAAACTCATTTCCTTCATTACTAAAAAAGAAAAGCCGATATTTTTTTATTCTCAATATAGTCGGCATGTAATGATATTATTTATGCA
>JAJZYP010000183.1 GCA_021798015.1 bacterium | reverse complement strand
TAACATATTTTATAAGAGCTCCTTCATAATCTAAATTCACGCAATAAATATATCCGGATACAAGTTCCCTATAGTTTAAATCGATTCCCACGTAAGAGCCGTCCTTTATGTAAGGCTCCATACTCGGCCCTATTACTTTAACTACGGCTAATTTTTTCTTAATAAATTCTTTCGGAACTAAAAGGGTATCTACAGGTTCTATTTCGGTTAAATTAATAAATTTGCCGGCGCCGGTAAAAGAATAAACCGGGATAGCCTGATATTTTGATTTATCGAGATTTAAGTCGTCAGCTTGAGTTTCTGGGAGACAGGAAATAGAAGAAATTACGTTTTGGTCTGATTTATAAAAATATTCAGGATTAATATTCAAAAAATTAGCTATTTCTATTAAGTAGTCTATCGGAATTTTATTTTTGTCTGGTTTGTTAATATAAGCTTGAAATTGTTGAGACGAGATATTTAATTTATTTGCAATTTCGTCTTGAGTTAAGTTTTTTTCTTTAATAGCAAATTTAATTTTATCCGCTATTCGTTTATATAATTCTTTGTTTATTGATTTCATATAGCAAATTTAATTCTTTATTATTTTATGGTTTTTAATATATATCATACATATTTATTATAGTAAATAAACCTTATATTTATTTTTTTAACTTCGCTATTTAAATAAGCAGTTTAATTAGCAATTTAAATAAAGTTTATTTTATTTTTTTTTAAATTTAAGCTTGACATTTTAAATATTAGGTTGTATTATTTTAAATATTAAGTTGTTAAATTAAACTTTATGTTGTGTTTAAGTTATGTTTAAGGCGTAGAAACTAAAATTATGCATCCATTAAAAATATATATAAAAGAAAATCATATTAATATGGGAGATTTTTGCAAAACGCTTGGCGTTTCGAGACAAACATTGCACAACATTATTAATTATAAATTTTATCCCCGAAGAACATTAGCTAAAAAAATAGAAATTGCGACTAAGAATAAAATAACGGTAATGGATTTATTATATCCTGAAAATATTGATTTCGAGGTTAAAAATGCCTAAAAAAAATAATCCTGAAATTGCTGTGGCAGTGTCGGAATACAAAAATGCAATAGAAAGTTCAAAAAACAATCCAAATAATAAAGTACTAAAAATTCAAGTTGCCTACTTGAAATATATTATCAAGTCTTTAATTTTAAAGGAATATATAAATGGAAACTAATACTCAATATTCTTCCAAGCCATTAGGTCTTGAAAATTTAAATAGAGAAAATCAGGAAATAGAAGAATTACGCCAGATGTTTAAGGTTATTATTTCTGAAATCAACGAACTTAAAAATCAAAAGGTAGAGGAAGAAAAAAAAAGATTGATACCATTCAAGGACGTAATGGTTATGTTAGGTATCGGAAAAACTACATTATACAATATGGTTTCTAAAGAAGAGATACCTTTTGTAAGAATAGACAGAACAATTAAATTTGACAAAGAAGACATAGATAAATTCATTCAGGGAAAGAAAAAAGAGAAGTTTTCTTTTCAAATAAACGTGGGAGAGTTAAAGGGGAAAAGATATACCAAAAAAAATAAATAAAAAAAAGGGGGGCATTATGGAGGCGGGGAACATTTTAGAAGTTATTAAATGGTTTAGACGTAATTATGCAAAAAAAGATTATGTTTTGACGACAAGAGAATTTGAGGCAGGATGCATAATCAGCAATGGCAAAAGATACAAAGTAGTTGATACATATCCAAAAAAAATCGACGGTATTTATTTTGTCGTCTATAAAAAAATCCCAATAAAAGAAAGCTTTAAAAAAAATAGCTACATAAATGATGATGTATTCACAGAGCATAGAGTTTATATAAGGTGAAAGGTAAATAATTAATATTATTAGATAAATATGAATTTCGCTCCAGTCAGTCTAAAGCAAGCTAACAATTTCGTTCTTATAAATCACCGTCACAACAAACCGTCTGTCGGCGATAAATTCAGAGTCGGTTTATTTGACGGCGAGAAACTTATCGGCATAGGACAAGCGGGTCGTCCGGTAGCACGTATGCTTGACGACGGCAAAACCATCGAAATAATAAGAGTTTGCGTTCTTGACGGTTATAAGAACGCCTGCTCGATGATTTATGCAAGGCTTGCAAAAATCGCTAAATTAATGGGATATGAAAAAATCATAACCTACACTTTGACTAAAGAATCTGGAAGTTCTCTAAAAGCGTTAGGCGCAAAACAAGAAGGAATCGTTAAAGCAAGGGAGTGGTCAAGAGAAAAAAGAAAAAGGGATTCGCAAGAAATTTATCGGCAGGAGAAAATAAGATGGATGTTATAAAAAACACAAAAAAATATAAAGCTAAAATAGTCTTGGCGGGTTTTCCGAAAGTAACCGTAGAAGTTTCGGGAGAACCCATTGTCATAGAAAGTAAAAGTTTCCTGAAACTCTTCGTATATCAGCTTCCGTTTATTTCTATCGGCGGTAAAACTTGCGTTTTAGGCAACAGTTGGCGGGTTGCGGAAGAAACTACGGGCATGCTG
>JAJZYP010000002.1 GCA_021798015.1 bacterium | reverse complement strand
AGCAATAATTATGCCAAAATATATTTTATTTTAAAAAATAGGCTCAATGACCCGTGTTTCCTTGTTAAAATAAAAATTTAATAAATTTAATAGCAGGAAAATTATATTTCTAATCATTTTTCATTTGTCATATTGACAAATATTAATATAAAAATTAATTATTATTGTCAATATGACAAATTATATTTTTTTATATTTTATACATCTTCGGGCGAAACCGTCACAACCTTTTCGACTATAACATCATTTAACCTTTCATTATAATCCAGAACAATGGAATCGCCTGCTGTAATGCCGCCTGAAAGTAAATCAGTGGCTATTTTGTCCTGTAAAAAGGCTTTTATAGCTCTTTTTAACGGTCTTGCCCCGTAAACAGGGTCATAACCCTCCATAGCTATAAATTTAACCAATGAATCCGCATAGCTAACCTCAATCCCCTTTTCCTCTAAGATCTTTTTAAGTCTATTAAGCTGAATCTCCACTATCTTTAAAATATCATCCTCCGTGAGGGCGTGAAATATGATTATATCGTCAAGTCTGTTGAGAAATTCAGGTCTAAAGTAATTTTTTAAAAGCCCCGTTACGCTATTTTTCATTTCTTCATAGTGTTCACCAACGTAACTTTGTATAATATCGGAACCAATATTTGATGTCATAATGACAATGGTATTTTTAAAATCTACCGTCCTTCCCTGTCCATCGGTCAAACGACCGTCGTCAAGAAGTTGCAGTAACACATTAAACACATCTTGATGCGCCTTTTCCACTTCGTCAAAAAGTACAACGCTGTACGGCCTTCTTCTAACCGCCTCGGTCAGCTGTCCCCCTTCTTCATAACCGACATAACCTGGAGGCGCCCCTATTAGCCTCGAAACAGTATGTTTCTCCATATATTCCGACATATCTATTCTTACTATATTGCTTTCATCGTCAAACAAAAACTCGGCAAGCGCCTTGGCAAGCTCGGTTTTGCCCACTCCCGTAGGCCCCAAAAACATAAAAGAACCCATAGGTTTGTTTTGATCGGACAAACCCGCTCTTGAACGCCTGATGGTATTGGCAACACTGCTTATTGCTTCATTTTGCGATATTATGCGGTTATGCAAATGTTCCTCAATTAGCAAAAGCTTTTCCTTTTCACCCTCCATAAGTTTTGTAACGGGAATTCCGGTCCACTTTGCGACAACCCTTGCAATATCGTCGGAATCAACCTCTTCTTTTAAGAAGCCGCCTCCCTTTTGCATCTGAGCTATCTTTTTGTTGGAATCCTCCAATATTTTTTCGAGCTCACTCAGCTTGCCGTATCTAATCTCGGCAACCTTGTCATATTTTCCTTCTCTTTCAAACCTTTGCTCTTCAACCCTTAAAAAATCTATTTCCTTTTTTATTTCCCCTATTTTTTTAATTGCATCCTTTTCATTTTGCCATTTTGCTTTTTTTTGATTAAAATCCTCTTCTAAATTGGCAAGTTCCTCATCAATTTCTTTTAATCTCTTTTTTGATTCCGCATCTTTTTCCTTTTTTAATGCCTCCTGCTCAATTTTAATCTTTATAATTTTTCTTTGAATCTCATCGAGAACAGTCGGCAAAGAATCTATTTCTATCCTTAATTTTGCAGATGCCTCGTCTATTAAATCGATAGCCTTATCCGGCAAAAACCTGTCGGTAATATAGCGATGCGAAAGTGTTGCCGCCGCAATTAATGCCGAGTCTTTAATCCTTATCCCGTGATAAGCTTCATATCTTTCCTTTAATCCCCTCAAAATGGAAATTGTATCCTCAACGGACGGCTCAGCTACAAACACCGGTTGAAATCTTCTTTCAAGAGCGGCATCCTTTTCTATATACTTTCTATACTCATTAATCGTTGTGGCGCCTATAGCCCTGAGTTCACCTCTTGCCAAAGCCGGTTTTAATAGATTGGAAGCATCCATCGCCCCTTCGGATTTTCCCGCCCCGACAAGATTATGAAGCTCGTCTATAAATATTATAACTTTCCCGTTGGACGATTTTATCTCTTTTACCACGGCTTTAAGTCTGTCTTCGAATTCACCCCTATATTTTGCCCCCGCAATAAGAGAGCCTAAATCAAGCGACAAAACGGATTTATCTTTTAATATCTCGGGGACATCGCTATCCGCAATCCTTTTAGCCAATCCCTCCACTATTGCGGTTTTACCAACACCGGGATCTCCTATAAGAACAGGATTGTTTTTGGTTCTTCTTGACAAAACCTCCATTACACGCCTGATCTCGCTATCTCTTCCAATAACGGGATCAATCTTGCCTGACTTTGCAAGTTGAGTTAAATTGACGGTATATTTTTCCAATGCCTGATATTTATCCTCGGGATTTTGATCTGTAACCTTAGCATTCCCCCTTATTTCCATAAGGGCTTTTAAAGCTGTTTCTTTGTTTAAGCCAAATTTTGCAAAAATTGCATACGACTTTGTATCTTTAACATCTAAAAGCGCCAGTATAAAATGTTCGACCGAAACGAAGTCGTCTTTCATAGCCGTCCTATTCTTTTCGGCGGCATCAAGCACCCTCTTTAAAGATGAAGAAAAACCGGGTTCAAGTCCTCCTTCCACTGTTGCGAGTTTGGAAAGGGCATTTTCAACCTCACCCGAAAAGACATTTAAATCAACCCCTATCCTCTTTAATAAAGAAACGGCAATGCTGTTTTCATCATAAGTTAAAAGGGCATAAAGGAGATGTAAATCCGTCACCTCGGGATTATTAGCCTCCTTTGCCGTATTAACGGTCAGTTCTATAACTTCCTGTGATTTTATCGTAAAATTATCAAGTCTCATAAATATACCTTCCTTGACTCACCTTTAAATAATATAATTACCGTTTTTCTGAAATAAATGCCATTCTTAAATCATAAAGAATATTTTCGACAAGCTTCTTTTCGTTATCATCAAGATTACCCTCAGTCTTTTTTGAAAGCATATCTATGGTATCTATAAGATATTTTGCCATATTAACATCCTTTTCATATTTGCCTGTCATAGGGTTTGGAATCTTTCCTAAAAAAAGTAAAGCTTGTGTATTTAATGAATAAACAAAAGTGGCAAAATCAGCTTCAAATGGCGGTAACTCCGAAGGCTCATTCATGTTTACGGTGTTATTTCCTATCCCCTCAGTCTCGTCTTCTGTTTTATTATCAATGTCAATATTTGAGCCGTTTGAATCAACGGCATTTACTCCTTCGCCATCCGATGAGGCATTATTCCCACTCTCCGCGGAATTTTCCGAAAACTTTCTTTTATCGACGAACTTAAACTGCTTCCCTTCTTTTTCATTTTTGTCAACATCGCTTTTATCTTCAAACATAGTCAGGTTCTTCTCCACATTGTTCTTTATTATTTTTATTGTTTTTTATTGTTGCAATCTTATATTTGCTATTTAGGGTGATACTTACCTTATCATCGATTAAATCGGCTACAAAACTATTTCCGTCTTTCCATTGCAGAGTCAACGGAACCTTAATGATGTCATCGATAGTGCGTTTTAAAAATCTTGCCCCGAATTTGACGCTGTAACCTTGCTCAACAAGTTTATTTAACGCTTCATCAGTAACGGTTAAGTCCTTTCCATGCTCCAACATTGCCTCGTTAATCAAATCTACATGCATTTTGGCTATCTGTTTAACCTCTTCCTTCGTAAGAGGCGAAAATATAACAATATCATCAATCCTGTTTATAAACTCAGGAGAAAAGAAATTTTCTATTTCCTTGTTTATAGTTGCATTTATAGATTTAACGACATCATGGGACTCAATAAAACCTAACGGTTTTGTAAACCTTGAAAACTCATGGGAACCTAAGTTTGAAGTCATAATAATGACCGAATCGGAAAAATAAACCCTTTTCCCCCTGCCGTCCGTAAGAAAGCCTTCGTCAAAGACTTGAAGGAAAAGATTAAATACCTGATCGCTTGCCTTTTCTATTTCATCAAGTAAAATAACGGAATAAGGGTTATCCTTAACCTGATTTGTCAAAATTCCTCCCCTTGGCGACCCGACAATACCCCTCGGCATACCGATAAGTTTATCTACAGCAATAGATCCGTCCTTATATTCGGACATATCCACCCTGATAATATTCCTGTTCGAACCAAACATGTACTCCGCCATTGTCTTTGCCGTCTCTGTTTTGCCGACCCCTGTGGGACCGAGAAAGAGAAGTACGGCATCCGGTCTATCAAAGTTTCCTTTGAGCGGCCCCTTATTCAGTCTTATATGCTTTGCGAGGGAATCTATGGCTTCTTTTTGGCCAACGATTCGTTTTGAAAAAAAATCTTCCATATCTTGAAATCTTTCAAGCACATCTCTTTTAATTAAGTCTATGGGCATATTAGCTTCTTGAGAAATAACCTGATAAATATTTTCCTTTTTAACAACCCTATCCTCATTGTAAATCTCGGCTTTAACACACCCTGAATCTATCCACCCGATAACTTTATCGGGTAATCTTAAAGATCTTGAATAGCGGGTGGATAGCGATAGCGATTCTTCTATCGCGGAATCCTCTATTTCCACCTCATAGGTATCCTCAAACCTTCTTTTTAAGCCGTAAAGTATCCTTTTGGTATCGTCAATAGATGGTTCTTTAACGTTTACAAGCCGAAAACGGCGCGCCAATGCTTCATCTTCCGCAATAAACTCTTTATACTCGGACAGTGTTGTTGCTCCAATGATTTGCACCTCTCCTCTTGCTAAGGAGGACTTTAATATATTAGCGGCATCGCTTGGAACGGCAATGGCGGAACCTGCCCCTATAATCGAATGAACCTCATCAACAAAAACTATTATATTTTTTCTGGATTTCAATTCGTTGATAATCTTTTCCATTCTATCTTCAAACATACCCCTGAATACCGTCCCGGCTACTAAAGAATTCATTTGAAGATTTACGATGATTTTATTTCTGAGCCTTGGAGGAACATTATAAGGCTCAAGCTCTATTTTTCTTGCAAGCCCTTCTACTATCGCAGTTTTACCCACGCCGGGCTCGCCAACGATAATAACCGAATTTGGCCTGTCGATATGGCATAATATCTCCATAACCCTCGTAATTTCTTCCTCTCTACCAAACACCAACGACAACTTATCCATTATGGCAAGTTTGCTAAGATTTATTGCATGCTGTCTTAGTGTGTAAGGTAAATCATATTTTCTTTTGTTTTCATCACTCCTGTTTTTTCTTTCCCTAATTTTTTGAAAAATCTTATCCGCAATTATCACGGAATCGACGTTAAGACTTTTAAAAACCTTAACCGGAACCGAATTCGGCTCCTGAAACATAACCATTAAAAAATCAGTCGAATCTATCAAACTTCTGCCTGAACTTTGCGCATAGTCATAAGCGCTTTTAAATAAATTTCTTGTCTGAATAGGTATCTTTAGCCCCTCGCCGATATATTGCTCGGATGACATCATATAATCGTTTAATAACTTTAAAACCCTTCTTTTGTCAACCTTTAAATCGATAAATATCTCATTTAAAAGTTCTTCATCTACCACCGTTAGAGCATAAAGCACATGTTCAAGCCCCAAGTAGTAATGCTTTCTGCGTTTAGACTCTTCTATCGAGATAGTAAGAACCCTATATCCACTTTCCGACAATTTGTCTTCATAATTATCTAAATTAAACATAATAAGTTTTTACCTTCCATGAAATTATTTTATTCTTCTTTTTAATCATATATTATATATTTAATATATTTGCCGTTCACAAGGGTTGTTTAATTAATTATTTAATGTCGATACTTGTCAATGTAAAACTGTCATCCTTATCCTTTTTAAGGATAACTATCTCAAGCAGCCCCTCGTTAAACGAAGCAAAGGTGGAATCCCTATTTACGGCTTTCGGCAAATTAAAAACTTTTTTAAAAACGCCAAACGGCCTTTCCATTCTTTGAAAAATTTCCTCGCCCGTAAGCCCTTCATGCCTTTTTATGCCGCTGACCTCCAAATAGTTATTTGTAAGTTCTATATTTATATCTTCCTTCTTGACCCCTGCGAGCTCTACTTGTATAATAATTGATTCAGTTGTTTCAAACATATCGGAAATTGGAGTAAAACAATACATTTTTAACAACACCAAAATTTTAGTTTATTTTATACTTTAATAAATATATGATTTACATTTATAATTATATCAAAATAAATTCTAAAAACAAAATATTATATTGCGCAAGGATTAAAGTAATCCCAAAATTGCAGGTAGAAACCAATGTTAAAACCAATTTTCTACAAGTATCTTATAATGGTTGCAATAAATGTAACCCCTTTAATCGGCGGGAAATATTTCTCAACGGCATATGCCGTTTACAATAAATTAAATCCTTACATAAGCATTATACTTATAACCATATCCGAAACACTGTTATGTTCCGTCTTATTTTTTATTGGAATAAAACTGAGATCATTAAAACCCTTGAACAAATTATTTAATGCTAAAAGGACTAAAAATGCCCATAATTATGTTATGAAATATGGTCCTATTATCGGTCTTTTTGTGGGACAGATGTTTATCGGGGCTCCGCCGATATCGCTTGCGTTGGGTCTAATATACGATACGAAAAACAGTGGAGGCTTAAGGGGTAAAAATATGTTGTTATTTTTCTTTATGCCGCTTTTTATTAGTATATTCCTTTATGCCATTTTTAATTTTTATTTAAATACTATGACAATTACTTCTTTAGAAAACATATTCCATATTTTTTAATTTTAGCTAAAAACTGCCAAGCCTATTTAACATTAACTATGATTATATTCCCTTTTATGGGGGACACTTTGGCGTTCAAGTATGTTTTTACTATATCTTTCACCTTTTTAAAAAGCCTTATTATGCTTCCATAATATAAAACCTTAATTTCCACAAAATTATTTGAAAAAGATGAAACATACAGATTGTTTAAATGTTTCGAATATTTTATCATCAACTTTTGTAATTTATTCGGGTCGGCATATTGATACCTGCCGATAAACTTTATATAATAAACATGGTATTTAACCCTTTTGGAAATCAAAACATTTTTAACAACTTTAAATCCTAAACTTTTAAGCTTGTTCCTTAACTCTTTTTCTCTAATTAAAACATTCATTTTAATATAATAAAGATTAAGATAGCTTTTTGCCTTTATAACTTTAAATGAATATATATATTTCATTCCATTTGAATAAATGTTTTTATTTAATATTTTATAATTTTTGCTATTTTTCTTTAAACTAAGTTTTTTCCTCACTAATTTTTTTACAGCCTTTCTTAACGATAATCTAAGCGCTTTTTTTATAGCCAGAGACTGCAAAGCGGCGCTATTATTTTTTGAAACGACAACATAAGTTTCTATTGTTGTATTTAGACCGTAAGCGCTCTTTAAAAAAACACTCAGAATTCCATATAAAAAAATAAATAAAAATAAAAAAGGCAAAAATTCATTAAATCCGTTAAATCTTATTAATCGCATCTTTAGCGCGCCTCTTATAACTAGAATTTAGTTTTATCACCATTTTAAAGCATCGTAACGCATTTAACGAGTCCCCATGATAAAAAAACAACAAACCCTTGTAGTAATAAAGCCTCTCTATATTTGCGCCGTTTCTTTTTAATTTTGAAATAATTTTCATCGATGAATCAAAATACCCCCTTTGTCTATTTATTAAATTGACTTTTATTTTATAAAAAAGATATTCTACTTTATCCTGTTTTGAATTAATAAGACTTTTAGCGTTTGCTAAATATTTAGCGCATTTTTCTTTTTTGCTTAACATTGCATAAATTATCGCCAGATGTAAATCAGCGAAAAAGGGGTGGACACCGCCATTAATCATTTCCTTAAGATAAACCCTGGCAATATCAAGATTATTATCTTTTATGAGTTTATCTATTCCAACCATTTTATATTTAAAACTTGTAAGCGGTTCTTTAATGACCACACTATTTTTTGCGGAGTTATAGGCGCATCCCTCAACAAAAACAGGCAAAACTAAAAGTAAAAACATTAATATAAATATATGAACATTATAAATCTTATCTCTTTTCCATTTAACCCTAATCATGATAACTATTATACATTATTAAATATTTTTTCTTTTAACATATTAATGTTATCCCCTGTTTTTGCAGAAACCGGTATTACATCGTTCCCTGTTAATTGTTCTAATTTTGTTTGTAAAAATCTAACCCGCTCATTCGTTAAAAGATCAATCTTATTTAAAACCACTATTGTCTTTTTTTCACCCGCGCCGATTGAATCAAGTATCTTTATAACCTCCTCGGATTTGCTCAAAGCATCGTTTTGAAAGGGATCTATGACATGTATTAAAACATCGGAATGCACCACTTCTTCAAGGGTTGCCTTAAACGATTCTACTAAAAACAGCGGTAAGTTTTGGATAAATCCAACCGTATCGGATATTATAACTTTCCTTTTGCTATCTTTGTCATAAACTCCCGCCATCTTTGTTCCTAAAGTAGCAAAAAGCTTATTTTCTCCATTTTCGCCCTTTCTTGTTAAAGCGGAAAACATTGTCGTTTTCCCTGAATTTGTATAACCCACCAGGGTTGCCGTGGGTAAACCCTGCTTCTTTCTTGTGAATCTGTGTAAACCCCTTGTTTTTTCGGCTAATTTAAGTTTATCTTTTATGTATGCAATCCTCTGCCTAACTTTTCTCCTGTCGGTTTCTAGTTTTGTTTCTCCCGGACCCCTCGTGCCTATACCTGCGCCTGTCCTTGAAAGCATTATACCACTTCCCTTAAGCCTTGGCAAAATATAATTTAACATTGCAAGCTCAACTTGATGTTTGCTCTCCGCGGTTCTTGCGTGCGTTGCGAATATATCTAAAATAAGTCTTGTTCTGTCTATAACATTTACACCCACATATTCCGACATATTTCTTTCTTGGGCGGGGCTTAAATTAATGTCTATTATCACCAGGTCCGCTCCGTTTTGAAGTATTAACTCTTTAATATCTTCAAGCATTCCCTTAGACAAGTAATAAGCAGGGTCAATTTTTTTTACCGTTTTTAAAACCATGTTTACATTCGCTGCGCCGGCGGTTTTCGAAAGTAAAGCAAGTTCTTCAAGCGAATCCTCACTTTTCTTTTTATCCTCATTAACTTTATTAATTCCGATTAGTATTGCCCTTTGAACCATTTATTTATTTTTTAGCATTAATCATTAATATGTTAAATCCGGCATATTATTTAATCTGTTCAACTCTTCTAATTCCTTTGACAAAGATGAGGATTCCTCCTTTCTGCCCATTAAGAGGTAAGCAAATTTCTTTCCCTTTTCAACACCAGGCTGATCAAAGGGATTAATTTTAAGAAGCATTCCTAAAACAGGAACCATTTCCATACACATAAAGGACAGCTCTCCAAGCGTAAACTCATCCATTTTATCTATCGTAACCTTAAATGACGGTCTTCCCTCAATGGCAAGCGCAAGTTCCACGCCTTTTAATTCATTAAGAAGAAGTTCGGATAGCTTTTTGCCGTTTAAATAATCATATTCTTTAAACCCCGATGAATTAATTGTATAATCTTTACGAAAATTCTTTAAACAAAAAAAGCCTATCAGTTTATCCTGCGGTCCCTGCATATAAAGCTGAAGTTGTGAATGCTGGTCGGTTGCACCTATTGCCGGAACAGGGGTTGGCGATGTCAAATTCTTTCCAAGGCTTTCGGCAAAAAGCTGCCTGAACCACCTCGAAAATTCTCTTAAGTAATCGCTGTAAGCATTAATTACAAATATATTTCTCTTTTTCCGTTTGTAATAAAGGTAAATTATAGCGGCTAAAGAATAAACAGGGTTATTTTCAAAAACCCCTTTATTTAATATATTATCCCTGTAAGAGATTGCTCCATGTAAAAACTTGTCTATATCAAACCCCATCACATAAGCAGGGAAAAGGGTGCCTGCCGTCACAATCGAGTATCTTCCGCCGACGTTTTTTGCGATATCTAAAGCGGATATATTGTTTTCATCGGCGTAACGCCTTAAAAATCCACTTTTTTTATCGGTTATAAACAAAAAATTATCCTTATAATTTTTCACCGTGTTTTCAAGCATCTCTTTAACGATAAAAAACTGGGACACAACTTCAATGGTATCGGCAGATTTTGATACAAAACAAAATAAAGTTTTCTTTATATCAACGTTTTCCATATTCTTATAAATATACCCGGGGTCGATATTTTCGGAAAAAATAACATTTACCTTTTTATGAAAAACCCCGCCGTTTTTCTTTACATTTTCGTTTATATTTCCATTGCTATAATTATCGCAAAATATCCCGTCTAATGCCTCTTTTAAAAATATTGCGCCAAGCGATGACCCCCCCATTCCAAAAATATACAACGTATTAAAATCTTTTGAAAACAGCCTATCGGCGGTTTCCTTCACAGTCTTAACTATCTCTATATCGCTTATTTCATCATAAAAACCGATATCCTTATTTCGTCTTAATTCATTAAGATTTCTCCTTGCTTGAACTAGATCGTTTTCTAAAGAATGAATTTCCGCTATCGAAATACCGTTTTCTCCGATTGCCGACTCTAAGGCATACTTAAAACTAAATTCTATCATTTTCAACTCCCTCCATTTTTTTGTTAACGATGTATTTATTTTTAACATAAAGGAACTCGGCGGCTTTTGATTTAAGTTTACCGTCCATTTTTAAAAGTTTAATCTCTTCTATTATAGATCCGCATACGGGACCTTCGCAAATACCTAAAGATTTAATATCGTTTCCATTAGTCGCGGGTTTTATAAATCTTATTCTATTTATATATCTTACAGCCCATTTTTTGAAATTAAAATCTGCATCGTCTTTATTATCATTTTTAAATAGATAAAACAATATCCCGCTTTCGCTAAAACCTTTAAACATAAGATATATTTCGCTATTTTTTAATTTTAACGGCTTATTTTTACATAATTTATTTAAGTATTTTTCCTTAAGTTTTTTTAGGTCTTTTACTTCTAGATACATTGACAAGGTTATTTTTTTAATCTTTTCGCCAAGGGCTAATCTTTCTGTTATCATATTAAAATCAACAGGGCTTAAATGACACAAAAGCTCGGCAATATAAAATATATGGACATTTTTACAGGTTTTGTAGTTTTTTGCAATTTTTCTAAAAACCTTTTTGTTGTCATTGTTAAATCTCAATTTAGAATAAATACCTTTAAGAATACCTAAAGTCTCCAGTCGGGCAAAGTATATCTCAGGTTTTTTTTCCTTTAGCAAAAGGTTTAATTCGGCCATTATTCTTTTTCCTGAAATATTATCCAATACCTTAGCCTCCAGAGCCTTTTTGATAAGGATTTTGGTATGTTTTTCGATATTAAACCCAAGCCTTTTCTCAAATCTGACAGCCCTCAGCATTCTGGTGGGGTCTTCTTTAAAACTTAAATCATGCAATACTCTGATTTTTTTGTTTAATATATCAGGCAGCCCTCTCGCATAATCTTTTATTGCAAGAAACGCCGTTCGCGTTCCGCCCAATGAGTTTTCACCATTCTTCGAATCATTAGCATTAAGCGTATTAAGGCTAAAAGATAATGTATTTATTGTAAAATCCCTCCTAAAAACATCATCCCTCAGGCTTGCCCCGCCTATGTTAACGGCAGGCAGCGCGCCGTGATTTCGGTATATCTCGGTTCTTGCCGAAGCTAAATCAACTTTTAGAGGCTTTCCGTTAACTAAAAATTCAATAGATGCCGTTCCGAATCTTTTATGAATTTTTATGGAATTTATTGCAAGATCTATATCCTTTCTTTCCTTTAATAATTCGGCAAATCGTTCGGCGCTTCCCTCTAATGTAATATCTATATCGAGACAAATACCTGAATATTGCCTGTTTTTGGAATAAATTTTGTCGCCTTGAACAATATTAAAGACATTTGCAGAATTAAAACGGGAAGATGTTTCAGGGTCTATTTTCATACTGTATATTATGATATCTCTGACAAATCCTCCTATTAAAAATGAGTTATATCTGATGCTGCCGGCAAACATTCCTATTTTTTTAATTAAATCCATTCCCTCTTCGCCGTAGCCATATTTATCAAAAATTTCAAGCAAAGAACGTTTAATTAAACTTTTGTCAATATTTACACTATCATATATCATAAATTGATTAATTTATCACTTATTATATACGATTAACCTCTTTGGTCAAAAAAAATTTTTAACCGTCTTTCTATAATTTCTATCCTTTCTTTCAAATTAGTCTGCGTTATTATTATCCCGTTTTCCACCTTCTTAAAATAGGTAGCCTGCCTTTTTGCATATTGTCTTGTCGCAGCCGCAATCCTTTGAAACAATTCTTCATCTGTCTTAATCTCTTTGTTCAAATACATAAGCCCCTCTTTATAGCCAATGCTTTTAAACGGCTTCAAATTCTTAGAGCAACCTTTATTAATTATACCCTTAATTTCGTCTATTAAGCCCGCTTTTAAAATAGCTTTCGTTCTTTTTATTATACATGATTCCAGATAATCTTTGGAAGGAATTAAAACAAAATACAGGTAATCATAAACAGGTTTTTCAAACGGATTTTCGGACAGATATGACGAAAAAGGTCTGCCGGTAGCTTCGTAAACCTCGTAAGCCCTTGCAATTCTTTGTTTATCATTCGGCGATATTTTTTTGGCGTATAACGGATCAATTTCTTTAAGTTTTTCGTAAACCGCGGGCGCTCCCAATTTCTTAATTAATTCAACCGTTTTCTGTCTATATTTAGTTTTATCTAATTCAGGAATAGGAGCAAAACCATAAATTAGCGACTTCATATAAAGGGCTGTACCACCCACAAAAAGCGGTATTTTACCTTTTTTTATTATATCATTAATTGTATGCCTTGCATCTTCTGCAAAACTGTGAGCATTATACTCTTCGTTAGGGTATTTTATATCAAAAAGGTGGTGTTTGACACTTTTTTTGGCGCTTTCATTAGGTTTTGCCGTCCCTATATCAAAATACTTATAAAAACATAAGGAATCAAAATTAACTATTTCGAATTTAAATGGAAATAGTTTTGACAGCTTAAGGGATACCTCAGTTTTCCCTGCACAGGTTATTCCTCCGATGACAACTATTTTTTGAAGATTTAACATCTACAAACTAGCCGGCGCTATTTGTCTTTTTTTCACTATTTTCGCTTCTTAGCTCCTTTTTAATCTTATATACGGTATAAAAATGGTATATGAGGGCAATTAAAATGCCTATTATAACAGAGAAAAATACTATTACGGAGATAGGAAGCTTTATTGATTCGAAGCCCAGAAATTTTACGCTCACGCGCTCCGGATTTTCTGCGGTAAAGATTAATACAGCAGCAATAAAAATGATGAACAGTATAAGATTTATAAACTTAACCATTTATCCACCTATATGAATAATTTTAAATCTTTTTAATCTAAAGCTTAATCTTTTGGAAATCACCTATTAATTTATTATATGTATCATCTAATATTTCGGAAATAACTCTTAATTCCGAGCATACGGTATAAAAACTAACATCCCCTTCCCACCTTGGAATTATATGAAAATGCAAATGTTGTTCGATACCCGCCCCTGCAGCCTTACCTAAGTTCAGCCCCACATTAAGACCATCGCAATGGTAAACCTTCTTTAATATATCGCAGCTTATAGATAAAAGTCTCATGATTTCGGCGCCAGCTTCCCAAGAAAGTCCATTAAGCTCTTTGGCATGCACCGCGGGAATAATAAGAATATGCCCGCAATTATAAGGAAATGTGTTTAATTTGACATATGAATATTTTCCTTTAAAGAGAACATACTTATCCTCAAAGCATGTGTTATCTTCGCAAAAAACACATTCATCCTTTGATTTATCTCTAACTAAATAGTCCATACGCCACGGGGCATAAATAATTTCCATAAATTTAAAAATTTAATCTTGCATTATCATATGCTATAAGTCCTGTACCTTTTAAAAAGGTTTTGCCGCCCACATAATCAATAAAAGACTTCACCGCCCTTTTTATAACGGATTGAAATAAATTAGGTTGTTTCCTAACAGGATAAATAATAGTTGGCCTACCCTTTATATCTGCTAATGTTTTTGCCAAATGAACCGCATCTTCAAAATCGCCAAGCTTATCCACAAGATGATATTTAAGCGCCTGCTGACCGGAATAAACCATACCGTTTGCAAGTTTTTTAACATATCCGACTTTAAGGTTTCTTCCTTTTGCAACGGCATTTACAAACTGACCATATACATTCATAACAACACCTTGAAGCTTCTTTCTCTGCTTTGGGGTCATCTCTTTAAACGGGGTCCCGATGTCTTTATATGGACCGCTTACGATATAATTATAAGACACGCCGACCTTTTTCATTAGTTTATATACGTTGGGCATTTCCATTATAACGCCAATCGAACCTGTTAGTGTTCCGGGCTCCGCAACTATTTCGTTTGCCGCAGAAGAAACATAATAAGCCCCAGATGCAGCAACAGAACCCATTGAAACCACAACCTTTTTATATTTCTTAAACTTAGTTAATTGTTCATACATAGCTTGAGACGGCGCAACCTCCCCGCCGGGCGAATTAACCCTGATTACCACAGCCTTAACATAACTTTCATATTTATAGTGATGAAGAAGGGATATAAAATTTGATGAACTGTTTATTGTACCCGTGAGGTTTATTATCCCAATCGCATATGGGGAAGAACCGGGAACCACATTGTAATTCGACTTTACTTGAAATTTAAATAAAATCAGGTAGATACCAAGCCCAAATATGCCGATAAATATGATTAAAAACAATAAACCGCTTAAAAATGGATGTTTGCTTGTACTCATTATCGATAATTTGTTTTATTATGGTTTTATGGTTTATTAACTTTACTTAAACTTTGCTCGGAATTAAGAAGGGATAACCCAATTTTTTGCTCGTTTGAATCTACCGTAATTATCTCGGCATTGATATTTGAACCCACGGAAATATTATTTTTTTCAATAAAATTTTCGGGAATCTTTGAATTGTGGATTAATCCCTCGATACCGTCTTCAAGAAGAACAAATATACCAAATTCGGTAATATTGGATACAACACCCGAAACGGCCATCCCAACCGAGTATTTATCTTTGATATTTTTCCATGGACTTTCCGTAAGCTGCTTTAAACCTAAGAATATCCTTTGCCTTTCCTCATCTATATTTAAAACGACACACTTGATGCTTTCCCCTATCTTAAATAGTTCTTGAGGATGTTTTGTTCTTTTTGACCAGGAAAAATCGCTTTGCTTAATGTATGCGTCAAAATTTTCATCTAACTCAACGGATATTCCAAATTCATATATATTTTTAACGGTTCCCCCAACGACAGCGCCAACGGGATACTTATCTTTTAACTTATTCCACGGGCTTTCGGTAAGCCTTTTTATACTCAAAGAGAGCTTCTTGGTTTCAGGCTCGATGCTCAAAATTACCGCCTTAATTCTTTGTCCTTTGGTTAGAAAGGTTTTTAGATCGACAGACCTTTTGTCCCAACTCATCTCGGACATATGTATAAGTCCCTCAACATCGTCATCGAGTTCGACAAATGCGCCGTAATCAGTAATATTTATTATAACACCTTCAACTATATCACCCTGTTTGTGCCTTTCAAGTATGTCTCCCCACGGATCTTTAAAAAGTTGTTTATAACCTAATGAAACCCTGTGTTTTTCTTCATCGTATTTAATAACCTTGACATTGATTTTTTGTCCAAGGCTTAACACCTCTGAAGGATGTGATATTCTTTTCCACGAAATATCAGTAATATAGATAAGCCCGTCCATGCCTCCTAAATCGACAAAGACACCGTAATCCGTGATGTTTTTAACTATACCTTCAAGCTCGTCTCCTTCTTTTATTTCGGTTAAAACATTTTCCTTTAATTTTTTAATCGCATCTTCTATAACCTTGCGCCTTGAAACTATGACATTGCAATTTTTTTTGTTTACGCTTATAACTTTTAACTCAAGGCTTCTTCCTATAAAGGCATCAAAATCCTTTGTAAGTTTAACATCTATTTGAGAACCGGGTAAAAATGCGGTAACGCCGTTCAAGTCGATAATTAATCCGCCTCTTGTTTTTGCCACTACTGTCCCCTTAATTATTTCGTCATCATTACAAACCCTTTCGATATCATCTAAGGCGTAAATATTTTTAGCTTTTTCCCTTGAACATATTAAATACCCGGCCTTATCGTCATAATGTCCGACAAAAACCTCGATGCTATCGCCTATGGATATAGACGCAATATCTACATTGCCGCCTGACGAAATCTCTTCGATTGTGATTATTCCATCGGATTTATCCCCGACATCCACATAAACATAGTTTTCATCGATATTTAAAATCTTCCCCTGCCTCACGAGTCCTTTACTATTCATATTTTCATAAGAACTAAGTAAAAGCTCGAACTCCGTTGGGTCTTTCCCTAAAGATCTACTCTGGTTAAAATTTTGTTTTGTCATAAATATTAATACTACCTCCTAAAATTGATAAAACTAATCTAACACATTTAAACAAATTAAGCAAATCTTTTTGTTTGTTCTAAATTAAGTTTATATAGCCATTTTTTGATTATTATCTAAATGCCGTATTGTATTAACGACCTTTTCTATAATCCAATCGGGAGTGGATGCTCCCGCTGTAATCCCAACCGTCTTGGCGTTTATAAACCATTTAGAATCAACCTCTTTTTCGGTTTCTACATGATAGGTATTCTTTTGGATGGCTTTGCAGATATTTTTAAGTTTATTTGTGTTTGCGCTATTATACCCCCCAACAACTATCATCACATCAACATTTGAAGCAAGGATTTTAGATTCATCCTGTTTTAATTTAGTTGCGTCACAAATTGTATTAAAAACAATTATTTCCTTTTTAGTAATTTTAAATACTTCATTAATTACAGAGTTGTAAAAATTAACATCCTGCGTAGTTTGGGAAATTAAAGCCAATTTTTCCGAAACAGGAATATTTTTTAAATCATCCAGCCCGTTTATTATTAAAAACCTGTTTTTATCGGCAAAACTAATTACACTCTGAACCTCAGGGTGATTTTTATCTCCAACCATTATTATAAAATATCCGTCTGAAGTAGCCATGGTTATGTAGTTCTGTGCCCGTTTTACAAAGGGGCAGGTGGCGTCTATTATTGTGACCTTCTTTGATTTAAGTCTTTCCATAATGTCGGATTTAACGCCGTGGGAGCGGATTATAATAGTGCAATGACAGTCGTCTTCGATGCCGTTCACCGAATAAACCCCTTTTTCTTCCAAAGATTTAACCACCTGCGGGTTATGAATAATGGGTCCAAGCGTATTTAATTTCTCGGACGGCTTACATGCCTCAGCCGCATCTACGGCCATTTTGACCGCTCTTTTTACACCGAAACAAAATCCCGCGGATGGCGCAACAATTATATTCATAATTTTTTTACTTTACTTTACTTTATTAATTTTAAAACAGTATCAAAAAATTCGGGAAAAGAGGTACTAATGCATCTTATATCACGAACCTCTGTTTCCCTATTCTTAAGCAATAATCCCATAATTATCATTGACATTGCAATCCTGTGATCTCCGAAAGAATCCAAAACCACAAAATCCTTATTGTCTAATTTTACACTATTTTCCTCAAAAATTAAACCGGGGTTTCCCGTAATCTCAAACCCGTCTTCCAACTCTTTAATTTTAATCCCAAAAAGACTTAAATTGGCAACAATGGTTTTAATCCTGTCACTTTCTTTAACTCTTAATTCTCCTGCTTCGCTGACTAAAGTAATACCATTAGCAAACGACGCTATTACCGCAAAAATAGGAAATTCGTCTATCATGTCGGAAACTAATTCGGGCGGCACGGCAACCCCCTTGAGATTTGAATATCTTGCCTTGATAGTTCCGACCTTTTCCAATTTTTCGTCTTCTACGGTTATTTCCATATCGGCGCCCATCATCTTTAGAGCCTTTAAAAGTCCCGTTCTTTTTTCATTTAACAAAACGTTTTTAATAATAATTTCGGAATTTTTACGCAAAAGACCAAGGGCTATAAAAAAAGCGGCGCTGCTAAAATCGCCGGGAACGGTGATCTCAAAAGGATTAAGTTCACTGCCTCCCGTTATAGCTATAAGGTTTTCGGCAGGCTTTATGTTTATAACGGTAATAGGACAACCCTGAAGCTTCAAAAAGTTCTCCGTATGGTCTCTTGTTGCTTTCTTTTCGTAAATTACGGTATTTCCTTCCGCAAAAAGCGCCGCAAGCATGATGCAGGATTTAACCTGCGCACTTGGGATAGGCATTTCATAATAAATAGATTTTAGTTTTCCTCCGTTAATAGCAACCGGCGGATAATTTCCGTTTTCCCGTCCGATTATCTTTGCCCCCATAAGAATTAACGGTTCAATTATGCGCTTCATGGGACGGGAATTTAAATATTTATCGCCGGATAATACGGAAAAAAAATCGCCTCCGGCAAGTATTCCCGTTATGAGACGCGTAAGCGTTCCTGAATTAGCGGTATTGATAATTGTCTTCGGCTCCTTTAGTCCGTGAAGACCGGCACCGTTAATAACAAATTTCTTTGAATTTTTATTGTTTTCATTGGGCTTAACCCTATTTATTACTACCCCAAGCTTTTTAAATGCCGAAACAGTTGCCAGATTATCTCGTGAAAGCGACAAATTGTCAATCTTTGAAACTCCGGCAGCAAGGCTTCCTAACATAATAGCCCTGTGAGATATGGATTTATCGCCGGGAACCTCTATCGTACCGTTAATTTCCCTTGGAATACCCGTAACTAAAGCCTTATTGGGTTTTAATACAATCAAAAACCTTTCCTCCTCCCAAACACTCAATCTATAATATTTCTTCTTTCATTAGATATATCCAAAATTAAACCTCTTAACCCTTCTTCATCACCCTTTTTTAACAAGTCTTTAAACATATTTGCAACCGTCAAAAAATTATCTAACGAATTAATTATACTTTCGCTGTTCATTAAAAATATATCCGTCCAGATATCGGGAGACGAAGCGGCAATTCTTGTTGAATCCTTAAAACCGCTTGCTATAAAATTAAAAGCGCCTTTTTCTTTTTCTTTTTGTGTCTTGTTTAAAACCGTTTTACTTAAGGAAAAAGCTATTAGATGAGGCAAATGGCTTGTATAAGCAACCATATTGTCATGAAAACCTGTGGTGGAATAAACGATGTTCATTCCAAGCATCTTCCAGAATAGCGCCGTCTTTTCAATCTTTTTAAGGCGGTTTTCATCAAGTAAATCGTATTCATCCTTTATAACGATACAATTTTTACCTTTAAACAGATTAAAATCGGCATATTCGGGTCCAACTCTATCCGAACCACACATTGGATGAGAGCCAACAAAACCATTTAAGTTTAATTTTTTAATTTTTATATCGCGAACTATGTAACCCTTTACGCTTCCTATATCCGTTACCAAAGAGGCATTTTCAAGGTAATTTCTATATTTTGCGAATATAGTAAGAATGGCATTAGGAGGGGCGCATAGCAAAACTATGCGAAAGGTTTCTTGCTTGTTGTTATCTTTACCATCAAAATCGATTATGGAATCCACAATTCCTTTTGATATGCAATATTCTAAATTTCTTTTATTTATGTCATAACCATTTATCTTTATTTCCGGACTTAAGGCTTTTACGGAACCTGCAATAGATGCGCCCATAAAACCAAGCCCTATGATTGATATTTCTTCAAATATTGACATTAATATGAATTTACACCCCTATATACTTCTCCCGATGGCTTCTGCAACCTGTTTCGTTTTTCTTATCATTTCGCTAAATGTATCATATTTTAAAGATTGAGCGCCGTCCGAATAAGCCTTTTCAGGTACAGGATGAACTTCTATCATAAGTCCATCCGCGCCCACGGCAATTGCGCCAAGCGCAAGGGGTTCCACATAATACCAAATGCCTGCGGCATGCGATGGGTCAACAATAACGGGCAAATGAGAAAGGCGTTTTATAACAGGAACAGCGCTTAAATCTAAAGTATTTCTAGTCGATGTCTCATATGTTCTTATTCCTCTTTCACAAAGTATTACATCCTCATTGCCGTTTGACATAATATATTCCGCGGACATTAAAAACTCCTGTATCGTCGAACAAAGCCCTCTTTTTAATATAACCGGCTTTTTAACCTTTCCTACCTCTTGAAGAAGCCTAAAATTTTGCATATTTCTTGCGCCTATCTGCACAATATCGGCATAATCACAAACCAAGTCCAAATCCCTCGGATCCATAACCTCCGTAGCAACCAATAACCCTGTCTTCTTTCTTGCTTCACTTAAATATTTTAATCCTTCTTCCCCTAAACCCTGAAATGTATAAGGGCTCGTTCTAGGTTTAAACGCCCCTCCTCTAAGAACTGTTGCCCCTGCCGCTTTAATATTTTCGGCTATTTCCGTAACATTTTCCAATGTTTCAACAGCACAAGGTCCAGCGATCACGACAATATTATTTCCGCCGATCTCGACATTCCCGACTTTAATAACAGTTCTTTCTTTCCCTATCTCTTTTGAAGCCAATTTGTACGGTTTAGATATTCTGATCGCCTTATCGACCCCCGGAAGCGCTTCAGCCTCCCCAAAAAAAACTTTAACTGCCGCCTCATGCCCGATACACCCGATAATAGTAACATCTGCCCCTTCCGATATATGAGGCTTAAGACCCGCCTGTTCTATCTTGCTTAATATATAATTAACCTGATCCGTAGTCGCACCCCTTTTTAAAACTAAAATCATTCATTGTCTCCTTTGAATTATTTCTGATTTTTTTATTCCTGATTATTTTTTATTGCTCTTAAAACATGCTTAGCCAAATTTTTATTCATTGTTTCATTTTACTCTATTAAAATAAAATTGGCAAAAACTTTTAATAAAATTACATAATTTTATTTAGAGCTTTAATTAATTTAACATTCTCACTATGTTTCCCGATAGTAATTCTAACCATATCGTCATATCCAAATCTATCCATGGGTCTAACTATAACGCCCATATTTAAAAGTTTTTCATATATATAGGCTGCTTTTTGCCCTTTTAGTTTTACCAATATAAAATTAGCGCCTGTTTCAACAAATTCCATATTTAACCCCTTAAAAGTCGAATAAAGATAATTTTTTTCAATTTCGTTGGTTTCAACCACATTTTCAATATATTTCCTATCCCTTAAAGCAGCCAATGCGCCGACTAAAGACAGCGAATTTACATTAAACGGCTCCCTTACCCTGTCCATTAGAGATATTAAATCCTTATGCCCAATCCCGTATCCCACTCTAAGTCCTGCTAACCCGTACACCTTTGAAAAAGTCCTTAAAACAAGCACATTTGGAAAATCTGCAATATCCGTTTCATCTATTAGCGATTTTCCCATGTACTCTATGTAAGCCTCGTCGATTATAACCAGAATGTTATCATTGACCTTTTTAACGAAACCTTTAATCTTATCGTTCGAAAAAAAAGTTCCCGTTGGATTGTTCGGATTAGAAATAAAAATAACCTTAGTTTTATCGTCTATTAATTTATACATATCGTCTAAATCTAAGGCATAATCTTTAAGCTTACTTATTTTTAACTTTAAGCCTAATTGTTCTGCTGCAAGGTAATATGCGACAAACGAAGGAAACGGGGCAATCAGGTTTTCGTTCCTGTTGCAAAATGTCCTGACGGCTATATCTATTAACTCGTTAGAGCCGTTTCCCAGAATAAAATTTTCGGGTTTTAACTTATCCGATTTAATACCTGCCGCTTTAAAAAAATGAACTAATTCCTCCTTTAAATAAAAACCGGAGCCGTCTGGATATCTGTTTAAATTTTTAAGATAAGATTTAATGGATTTAATTGCTTCGGGAGAAGGACCTAACGGATTTTCATTTGAGGCTAGTTTTACGATATTTTTAACCCCCTTTTCTCTTTCTACCTCTTCGATAGGTTTTCCCGGAATATAAGGGTTTATTTTATAAATATAATCTGGGGCTTTTACATTAAAAGATTTCATATATAATTTATTCGCTTTGTATTATATTTAATAGTTAAATCAAGTTATTGGTTATTATATGTTTTATTTATTTATGTGAACCGGTAAATTTTACCGCCATTGCAGGTTTTTTAACGGAATAATCTTTTGGCTTAGCTATTGTTTTTATGTCTCCAACAGTATTTTGAATAACAGCCCTTTCATAAATCTTAACCCATGCGCAATCCAAATTTTCATCAATCTCGCATTTATAATTTTTCATTCCACCGCAAGGACCGTTTAGGAGCCCTTTTGGGCATAATGTTACGGGGCAAATTCCGCCGGTTTCGTTTAAAACACATTTCCCGCACAAAGAACACATTTCCTTTAAAGAAGAGAGATTCTCGATATTGCCCAAAAACATCGTATCGACACCGGAGATTATCCTTTTTGAGTCATCCAGCGCGTTAACAGCCGATTGCACACCGCTTCCGCAGGATAAAACCAGTATAGAATCAGATTTAGCGACAAATTCTTTATTATCTCTAACAGCCTTTTTAACCTTTTGGAGATGACACATTGCATCTATCACATAGGTTCCATGGACAGTAATATTTTTATCCTCCAAAATTCCCTTCATCGTTATAACCTCTTTTGGACCGCCTGTCCTCGAAGTATCGGAACATATCCCGCATCCGAATATAAAAACGGACCCGTGGATTTTTTTAATTATATCTTCTAATTCCTTTTGTTTAGTTACTATCATATGTTTGTACGTTTACACCTGCTTTATTTAATTTCCGCCCATATCCCAAACCCTCCCAAAAGTTTAAAAAGGGGGTTTTATTTATCCCGTTTTTTGATATAGCAGCGCCGCCTTGACCGTGTTTTCCATTAAAACCGAAACGGTTACAGGTCCGACACCACCTGGAACTGGGGTTATTTTAGAAACCTTGCCTATAACTTTTTCAAAATTCACATCTCCGCAAATATGCCCATCAAGCCTTGAAATACCGACATCTATCACAACTGCGTCATCTTTTAGATAACTATCGTCTATAAGATTAGCCTTCCCAGTGGCTGAAATTAAAATATCCGCCTCCTTTGTAAAATATTTAATATCTTTTGTAAAAACATTGAGCGAGACAACGGTGGCAAACCTATTCATAAGCATTATAGCGAGAGGCTTCCCTACAATATTACTTTGACCTATTATAACGCAATTTTTCCCTCTAACCGAGATATCGTAATAATCAAGCATTTTAATAATCCCATATGGGGTGCAGGGGTAAAAAGACGAATTTTCCGTAAAAATTTTTCCTACATTTAAGGGATGAAAACCGTCAACATCCTTATTAGGACTAATTGTATCCATAACGGTTTTTTCATTTATATGGAGCGGTAGAGGAAGCTGGACTAAAATTCCGTGGACTAAAGGGTCATTATTTAATTCTTCTATCTTATTTAAGAGCTCCCTTTCGGCTAATGATTCCGGATAGAAAAATTTTTGGGATAATATTCCACACCTTTTTGCGGCACGCTCTTTATTTCTAACATATATAACGGATGCTTTATTTTCTCCAACTAAAATAACAGCGATTAACGGCACTATTCCCGCTTTTTTTAACCCGCTGATTTTAGAGGTTAAGGAAGATTCTAATTCTCCTGCTATTAACCTACCATCAATAATCTTTTCTTTAAATTTATCATAACAACTATTACTATTTATGTGATTATTTGGCGTCATTAATTTAAATTTAATTAAATTAAACCGTAGCGCTCAATATTTTCGTCGGCTATCTTTTGTATCTTTTCTATTTCTGCCCTGCCCGCCTCATCTTTGAACAGATGTTTAAATCTTCCCTGAAGTTTAAGATATTCTTCCACCGGCGTCTTTTTACTTATCTTCTTAACGGAAATTATTTTGTCGTATTCTGCCTCAAATAAAGGGTAAAGACCTGTCTGAACCGCTAGTTGAGCAATTTTAACCGAATATCTCGGTTCATATTTCCAACCTGGAACGCATGGAACATCAATCTGTAAATATTTAGAACCTTTTATAGACTTGGCCTTTTTAACTTTTTTTTGAAGATCGATAGGATAACCGGCTGAAGCAACGGCAGTATAAGGAATTCTGTGGGCAATAGCAATCTCCGGCATATATTTTTTAGGCCTGGAATTACCGAATGACTTCTTTCCCGAAGGGCTTGTAGTGGTATAGGCATCAAAAGGCGTAAGGCCGCTTCTTTGATAACCTGTATTCATATATGCCCCATTGTCGTAACAAATGTATAGGACATCGTGGTTTCTTTCAAACATACCGCTAAGTGCCTGAAGCCCAATATCAGCCGTTCCACCATCCCCTGCTTGAGCTATTACCGTAGTATCCTCTTTTTTTCCCATAGCCTTAAGAGCTGCTTCAATACCTGAAGCAACAGCCGCAGAATTTTCAAAAAGCGAATGAATCCATGGAATTCTCCATGAGGACTCGGGATAACGGGTCGAAAATACCTCAAGACATCCTGTTGCGGTTGTCGCTATCGTATTTTTACCAAGAACCTCGAGTATTAGTTTAACAGCCATGGATTGAGCACAACCTGAACATCCGGTGTGTCCCATAGTAAAAAGCTGGGCATGTGTTTCCTCTTTAGTTAATAACATAATTTATCTTCCTATCTTTGTTATTTAATAAATTGTATTTATTTTAATTCTTTAATTTATTTAATATTTCTTGTCGGTTTTAAAGATATTGTTGTTGCATCAAACCGATAAATTCCCCATCGACATTTTCTTCCTTTTCCGCCCTCAAAATTAAGTCATATATATTTTTAGGCGTAATATCCCTGCCTCCAAGCCCCAGCGTATAACCATTAACATTAATTGAGGTCACTTTATGCTTATAAAGAACATCTCTTATCTCCATAGAAAGGATACCACCCTTGCCGGGTGATATAGCCTTTTCTATTACTATAAGATTTTGCGTATTTTGAACAACGGCCACAATCTCGTCCTCGGGAAACGGCCTAAAAGAACGAATCTTTAAAACGCCAACCTTCTTTCCTGATTCCCTTAATTCATCGACAACGTCTTTTATGGTTCCAAGTACTGATCCCATTGCGACAATTACAGTTTTTGCATCGTCCATCTTATAGGTATCTATTAAAGCGCCATGAAATTTACCAAACATCTCTTCATATTCTTGCGCCGACTCTACTATAACTTTTTTTGACAAATTCATCGCGTTAAAAAGATTAAACCTCGATTCCATATAAACAGAAGGTTCGCCAACCGTCCCAAAGGAATAAGGATTATTAACATCAAGCTTATATTTCATATTTAAAGGCGGTAAATAGTCTTTTACCTTTTTGATGTCGTCTATCGTTTCAACAACCTCAAAGGTATGCGTCAAAACAAAACCGTCGACATTAACTACAACGGGAAGCATAACATCGGGATTTTCGGCAATCTTAAATGCCTGAATGTGCATATCGTATGCCTCTTGATTATTTTCCGCAACAAGCATAATTGCCCCAGTATCTCTGATAGCCATTGCATCTTGCATATCATTCCAGATATTTATCGGGGCGGAAATCGCTCTATTTGCAACGGTCAAAACAACGGGAAACCTCATACCTGCAATATTATAAATAACTTCTTCCATATATAAAAGCCCCTGAGAAGCAGTTGCGGTATATGTCCTGACCCCGCAAGCGCTGGCGCCTAAAACAACGGAAGCCGCTGTATGTTCGCTCTCAACCATAATAAATTCCGCTTCTAAATCACCGTCTGCAACCATTTGCGAAAGATGTTCCACTATGTGTGTTTGCGGCGTGATCGGATAAGCCGAAATAACATGGGGCGCGGCCATCCTTACCCCATCCGCAATAGCCATTGATCCTTCAAGAACCTTTTTCATAATATATTCACCGGATTAAAAATTTATTTAAATTAATGCCAATCCAATATTAATCAAAATTGATTACTTTTCTACCAAAACCATTTCTATGTCGCCAACGGGGCACTCTTCAGCGCATATACCGCATCCCTTGCAGTAATCCACATCATAATCATATATTTTAGTTTTTTTGTCGCCATAGACAACCCCCTCAGGACAAAAATAAATGCAGAGATTGCATCCCGTGCATTTTTCAAGTTTAAACACGGGGTTTTCATTTGCAAAAGACCCTGTTTTATTTGAAAGCGCGGCTCCCGGAAGGGCTATAATTCCAATTTTAAAATCCACTCTTATCTCCTTTTATATAATTATAAGCAATTTGAGCGGCTTCAGCGTTTATTTTACCCAATTTTGAACCAAACCTATTTTCTATCTCTTTTTTAATTGATTCTATGCTAACATCCCCGCTTATTGCAGAAAAAGCGCCAAGTAAAGTCGTATTAACAATTGGCTTGTTTAAAATCTTAAGCGCAATTTTAAGCGCGGGAAACAAAATTATATTTTCCTCTTTAATCCCGCCAAGTTCATTAATAACATCTTTTATATTAGCTTCCGAATTTATTAAAATTTTTCCGTCTTCCTTAAGTCCTTTATGAACGGGAACAGACTTAAGAAGAGTAACATCTTGAACAATGACATAGTTTGGATCGTATATTTGGTGTCTTGTCCTGATCGGTTTATCGGAAAATCTTGCAAAAGCCTGAACCGGAGCGCCTGTCCTTTCCGACCCGAAGGATGGAAAAGCCTGACAATAATTCCCGTCGTCAAAGAAGCTTAAAGCAAGAATAGATGCCATTGTAACGGAACCCTGCCCGCCCCTGCCGTGTATCCTAATTTCTTTCATCTTTTATCCTTTATAATTTAAATATAATTCAAAAAAGTTGAAACTCCCCGATAAATTATTAATTATGTTTTTGAATTGATAAATTTATTATTAGGCTTGTTTGAAAATTAAAATTTTATATCGGCGTTATAAAAATTATAACCTTTTACGCAAGCAATGTCAATGTTAAAATAAGAAGAATTATTTAATTTCTATTTAAATTTTTCGAATTCATCCAAAAAATAAGTAATTTTATCTTCTATGCCAAATGCCATTATGTGAATACCGTGAACTAACGGCTTTAACTCTTTTGCAATGCTTGCGGCAATTTCAATCCCCTTTTTTACCGGATTGGCGGCATTTTCAAGCTCATTTATAACATGTTCCGTTATGTAAATTCCCGGAATAGATTTATTCATGAAACGAGCAGTCTTTCCGGATTTCAATATATAGATTCCTGCAATAATCTTTATATCCTTATAATTTTTATAAAAGTCGTAAAATCTGCCAAACTTATCTATGTCGAATATCGCCTGAGTCTGAAAGAAATCACAGCCGGCCTTGATTTTTTTTTCAAACTTAATAAGTTGTGGTTCTAAAGGGACAGATTCTGGATTTACCGCGGCGCCAATATAAAAATCGGTAGCGCCGTTGAGCTTATTTCCGTTCATATCGAACCCGCTATTTAATCCTTTTATTATTTCTATCAAGTTAACGGAATCTATATCGTAAACTGCCTTTGCGTGTTTATGATCTCCAAAAGAAATATAATCTCCCGTAAGGGTTAAAATATTTCTTACACCGAATGCGGCAGCGCCTAAAAGGTCTGATTCAAGCGCCATACGGTTTCTATCTCTACAAGTTTGCTGAAAAATCGGCTCTCCGCCCAGTTGTTTTATATAGATTGCCCCTGCAAGAGAAGACATTTTCATATTTGCGCCCTGATTATCGGTAATATTGAATGCGGTTACACGATTTTTTAAAAGGTCGAATGCAGCCTTCATTTTTGAAAGGTCAGCGCCCCTTTCGGGGGATACTTCGGATGTATAGACAAAAATATTATTTTCTAAATTTTCTTTTAATTTATTAGGCATAATTTTTTAGATATTTTTAGAGACAGATTCGTATGAACCGAGAATCTTTATAAATATGACGTACTCCTCTATTGATTTTAATGCTTTTTTTAGTTTTTCGTCAGATTCGTGACAGCTCACATCTATAAAAAACAAATAATCCCAGTTAAATTTTTTGGACGGCCTCGATTCTATCTTTGTAATGTTAATTTCATTTTCAAAAAAAGGTTTTAAGATTTTATACAGCGCCCCCACCGAATTTTTAATGGAAAATAAAATAGATGTTTTATCTTTACCTGTTTTATGCGTTTTTTCGCCGTTTGAAATAATCAAAAACCTCGTAAAATTATTACTGTAATCTTCAATGTGCGGAAGCAGAACGTTCAACCCATAAATTCTGCCTGCGACTTCTGATGCTATAGCCGCGGCGCCCCTCTCTTTAGAAGCCATAATGCAAGCATCGGCAGTCGAAAAAGCGTCTATAAGTTCCGCATCTTTAAAATTTTCTTCCAAAAAATTCCTACATTGGCCGAACGGCTGGGGATGGGAATAAATCTTTTTAATCTTTTTTATATCTTCTTCTTTAGAAAAAAGAAAATGGCTTATAGGTATGATTTCTTCGCCGATAATGGTAACATCGGAATTAACAAACATATCGAATGTCGCATTGACCATGCCTTCTATGGTATTTTCCACAGGAACTACGCCGTATTCGGAGAGTCCCTTGGAAACGGAGCTGAAAACTTCGGGTATTGTTTTAACCGGCATAAGTATTCTTGAAGTGCCGAATCTTTTAATAGCCGCAAGATGCGTAAATGTCCCCTCAGGGCCGAAATAAGCGATTCTTATTCCAGATTGAAGAGTAATGCATGCGGAAATTATTTCCCTGAATATATTCTGAAGATGTTCGTCTTTCAGCGGACCTTCGTTGTAGCTTATTATATTTTCGTAAACCTCACTTTCTCTTGCCGGATTATAATAAGTCCTGTTATTTGACGACTTTACCTGTCCGATTTTTAAAGCAATTTTACCTCTTTCATTTAAAAGTTCGACGATTTGCCTGTCGATAGAATCTATTTCTTTTCTATGTTTTTTTAGTTCATCCATTTTTCACCCATACTTCTATACCCATACTTCTATACCTTTATACCTCTATACCCTACATTTTTAAATTTTTCCCTTAAGCAAATAGAGCCAAGATATTTTTAAAATTAAGGTATTTTTACATAATTTTTTAAAAAAAGGCAAAACTAATTTATTACCATGTTAATTTATCATAAACCAATATTGTTTGTAAATTAATTATTTTTTAAGTTTAATTATTTTTTTATTTTTTATATATATCCCTGTGATAAACGCCAAAAATAAAAAAACGGCTATTATTTCGAATACAAACCTTATCGAATAAATCTCGCCTATGTATGAAAGAAAAAACGGTCCGATAATACCGCCGATATCAAAATTGGACTGATAAATAGTGTTTGCGGCTACCATGTCATTCATACCTACAACCTCTGATATTCTCATCGTTCCTATCGGAAAAATAAGGGCGTGCGGAATGCCGAGTATAATTAAACTGAATGCGTAAAAACCGATGTTTTTTGACAAAATCATCAAAACGAAAGAAACGACGGATATAAGTATCGAAATATTTAAAATTTTAGTTTTATTTCTAATGTTTCCTTTTTTTGTAAAATACAGCAAGACAAGCCTCGTTATGAGCGAAGAAATAAAAAACAACGAAAATAAAAGGGTTATTTCAAAATATTCGGTATGGAAATTATCCTTAGCGAAAACCCCTCCAAGCGCCACGATAGACGCGAAACCTATGCTGAACGTCGTATTGTAAAAAATTACCTCTAAAAACCCGCGGTTTTTAAATAATGCGAAAACCGAACTTTTTACTATATCTGCTGTATTTCCTGAATTGTCCGCGCTTTCCATTTTTTGCTTAATGGCGCTTTTAGCTTTTATATGAATTTTCACGGCAAAGAAAAACGCGGATACCGCAAATATACATAACATAATATAAATGTAGCGGATTTGTAAAACGGACAAAATGGCGGAGCCGAGCAGTGGTCCAAAAACAAGCGCAAGACTCAACATTAACGAATATATAGTAAGATTTTTTTCGATAACCGTTTTATCGGAAACTAAATGAACTAACGACAAAAGAAACGGCATTATAATTGCCGTTGCAAAGCCGGAGATTATAACGAATAATAAAAATTCATAATAATTCGTAGAAAAAAAATATCCAAGTATAGATACGGAAAATAATAAAAGTCCGAGAATTACGAATTTTGAAATAGCCTGAGGCTTAATTCTGATACTTATAAGATACCTGACGGCAAGAGTGCTTATCGCGTAAACCGCCGTAGTAATGCCTACGTAAAAAAGGTTTTTATCTAAGACATATTTAACGAAAAGCGGATTTATGGATTGAACCATATTTGTATTGGCTCTTTGAAGAAGTATAACGAGAAAAACGAAAAAAATGGCAGGCATATTATTCTGCCTTTTTTTCTTCTTTAATATAAGAAACTATTAATGAAATAATTTCGTCTTTTGATTCCGTCGCAAAAATATTTTGGGCATGGGCGTTGCCTTTAAAAAAGTGAATAGTTTTGGGTGATTTGGTCTGGGCATACATCTTTTTAATACCTTCGGCAAATTGTTCTCCCTCCGAGCCTAAGTAGTGAATAGGAACATCGACAAAATTAATACCCTCGACATTGACCGGGGATAGGGCAATAACAGATTTTATCTCCGATGGTTTAAAAAGTTTCGATGCGTTTAAAACAGCGGCACCACCCATACTGGAACCTAAGAGCGTTATATTTTTTACAAAATCTTGCCTTTTAGCAAAATTAATAGCGCCTATAACATCCTCCCCGTATGCCTGCGAATCCCCTCTTCCATGTTTTGAATTTCCGTAACCCCTGAAATCAAAAGCTAAGGATGAGATTTTATTTTTTAAAAGAACCTCGCACAGGTCATAATAGCTTTCTTTATTAAAAACCCTGCCATGCGCCAGTATAACGATGTCCGGATATGAACCAAATAAAGAACCGTAAATACTTCCGCCATCGGCAGCTTCAAAATTAACATCTTTAAAGTTCAAAGTCATGGCATTTTCACCTCATATCTTTTATGAAATTAATTATAAATGCTTATTTTTTATTTTAAATAACATAATATTGCAATAACGATATTGTAATATTTCTTAAAATTTTTGATTTAATTTTACTATATTCTTTATAATATATTCATATTTTAACATATTAATGCATTAAATCAAGCATTTCAAAATACGGTTAAAATTAATATTTAAATACGGGATATTTATTTGCCAGAACTTCGTTAACCCTTTTAACCTTGGTTTTACGAGGAGATTTAAGCGCAGCAGACTTTTTGGTCTTAAACCTGATTTTGCATATCGCCTTTAAAAACTCGTTTATTGTCTTTATGGACTCGGTCTCAGTTGGTTCAATCATGATAGCGCCATGGATATTTTTTGGAAAGTAAACCGTTGGCGGATGAAAGCCGTAATCTATTAAAAGTTTTGCAAACTCAATGGTTGATATGCCATGATCCTCTATCGCCTTATCGGTAAAAACACATTCGTGCATACATAACCTATCTTCAAATGGGTCTGCACCGTCTAATATCTTACCGAGCCGTTTTTTGACATAGTTTGCGTTAAGTATCGCAATTTCGCTAACCGATGCAATATTATCCTTCCCAAGAGAAAGAAGATAAGCGTAAGCCTTTAGAAGAACGCCGAAATTACATAAAAATGGGGCAATCCTGCCGATGGTATATTTTTTATCCTCGCTTATATTATAAATACCCTCATTAAAACTCACATATGGTATGGGCAAGTAATCCTTTAGAAAACCTCTAACTCCCACAGCGCCGCTTCCCGGCCCGCCTCCCCCGTGAGGCGTGGAAAATGTCTTGTGCAAATTAAGTTGAATTAAATCTATATCCATATCCAAAACCTTAACATTACCGATAAAAGCATTGAAATTAGCCCCGTCCATATATACTAAGGAACCATTTTTATGGATTATTTCACTTATCTTTTTAATGTCGCTTTCAAAAATTCCAAGTGTATTAGGATTTGTTATCATTATTGCCGCGACATCTTTAGACAGGTGTCTCTCAATATCTTTTGCCTCGATATACCCGTTTGCGCCTGTTTTAATTTCCACAGGAGTAAAGCCTGTCAGCGCGGAACTTGCAGGATTGGTTCCATGAGCGCTGTCGGGTATAAGTATAATATGCCTTTTTTCTCCCCTTATATCGAAATATTTTTTTATAACCTTTAACCCAGTAAATTCACCCGCAGCACCGGCTTGAGGGGAAAAACTAAATTCATCCAAACCTGTAAGTTCGCAAAGGATAAGATTAAAATCGTATATTATTTTTAAGGCGGGTTGAACAAGGTGAATAGGCGTTAAGGGGTGTAAACCTTTTATATTACCTAATGAACTTATTAACTCATTTATCTTTGGATTGTATTTCATAGTGCAGGAACCTAACGGATAAAAAGTTGAATCTACGCACATATTCCAGCTTGAAAGTCTAATAAAATGTCTCACTACGGTTGGTTCAGACACCTCTGGAAGCCCCGGGTCGTTTTTCCTTGCAAATTTTTTGTTTATATAATCCGCCGAAGTTTTTTTTAATTCAAAATCTTTAAGCCCGCAATCAGGTATGCTTATGCCGTAAACACCTTTAGAACTCTGACGAATTAATAAATCCTCATCAAAAAAAAGACCTGAAATTCCAGGAAAATTACCCATCTTTTACACCGCCGTTTTTATTATATCTTTCGCATTTTCCGCGTATCTTTCAATATCGCAGGTACTATTACTTTCAGTTGCCGATACTAAAATTCCATCTTCGGCAATTTGAATGCCTGCTAAAATCCCTCTATCTGCCATTCCATTAATAAATTGAACTGCGCTAACCTTTTTATTTTTAATTCTTAATGTAAATTCATTAAAAAAATCTCCGGAAAACCATTCCTCAAAAAGCCCCGTTTTTAAAAGTTTTTCGTGCAAGATATGTGCAAGTTTAAGATTTAAAAGCGATAACTCTTTAAATCCCAGCTTTGAACACAAAGAAAGATAAATAGCCGCTCTAACCGCATTTAAAGAGTTATTAGTGCAAATGTTTGAGGTTGCGGCGCCCCGTCTTATATGCTGTTCCCTTGTTGCAAGAATAAATGTATAAGCGTCCTTGTTTTTGGCGTCTTTTGTTTTTCCGACTATTCTTCCGGGCATCTGTCTAATATACTCGCTTTTTGCGCCAAAAATCCCTAGAAGCGGCCCCCCAAAATTCATATAATTTCCAAAGGAATTTCCTTCTCCTGCAAATATATCGGCATTATGATAACCAGGTGGATTTATGACGCCAAAACTAAAAGGTTCGGCGCCGGAAACCACAAAAAACGGCATAGGATTAAAGCCGTGAATTACCTCCTCTAATTCCTCCAAATCTTCTATTATGCCAAAATAGTTTGGCTGTTGAATAACAACTGTTGAAACACCTGCTGAGAGTTTTAATTTTAAATCATTTAAATTGGTTTGACCTGTTTTTTTATTGAGCTTGACAATTTTTATTTTTGCCTTTATATTATTGACAAATGATTTAACAACCGAAAGATAATTTGGATTAACCCCCTCTGAGACTAAGATTAAATGGTTGGAATGAGGATTAATTTCATCGCTTGAATAATTATTTTGAACTTGTTGTCCCTGCCGTGGGGAATAATCGGAATTTGCGTTTAAATAAAGCCTTAAGGACATTAATATAGCTTCTGCCAGACTTTCCGCTCCGTCATACATCGATGCGTTTACAACGTCCATTCCTAAAATCTCTGCCATCATAGATTGAAATTCAAATAAAGCAAAAAGAGTTCCCTGACTCACCTCCGGTTGGTAAGGCGTGTAAGGCGTGTAAAATTCCGATCTGGAAATAAGACTGTCTATTACTGCAGGAACAAAATGATTGTAAACTCCTCCTCCTGCAAAGATCGAAAATTTATTTTTATCCGGAAGACTTAAAGCGACATCATAGAAATAGCTAAATAAAGATAATTCATCTATTCCGCCGGAAAGCATTTTTAAATTATTCGCGTCTATTAAAGGAATGTCCCCGATAATTTTTTGGAATAATTCTTTTTTACTCTTTATGTTAAGAATAGAATAAAGCCTTTTAATGTCGGACTCGGAAGTGGGAAAATAATGAAAATTATGCATGGTTTGACGACACAAAAGACTCGTACGTATTTTTATCCATTAAATCTAAAACATCGGAAGAATTTAACGGCTCCACCATGGCAATATAACCCGACCCGTGAGGATCCGTATTAATAAGCTCGGAAGAATCGTTTAAATTGGAATTAATGGAAAGAATCTTAAGGCTAACTGGAGCATAAATCTCGGAAACCGATTTCACGGATTCTATTTCCCCTATTTTTTCTCCCTTCTGGTATATCTTTCCTGCTTCAGGAAGTGTAATATATACCACATCTCCAAGCTCTGATTGGGCAAAATCGGAAATTCCCATATAAAAAATATTATCCGCTTTTTTTGAAATCCACTCATGAGACTCAGAAAAATAAAACGGACCAGCTTTTATTGTCATTTTTAACCTCTTATCCTTTAATATTTTATTAATTATTTTAATATTTTAATTATTCTTATTTTTAAAAAGTCTTAAACCTTAAACTATTTTTTTGACATTCTTATGAAACGGCGGACTTACCACCTCAGCCTTTTCAAAATTTCCCCTTATGTCGATAAAAAAGTTTTTTAAAGATGAGGGGTTGACATTAGTATCGGAAATATATGCGCTTCCTATGGGGAACTTGTTTGACGGGCTATAAGTTCCACTAGCAATACATCCGATAGGTTTAAGATTTTCATCGAGAATTTTTTGCATATGCCGAGGTATTTGTTTACCTGAAAGTTTAAAAAATATAAGTCTTTTTTCTTTACTTTTAATATTTTTTAATACCTCTTTTCCAATAAAATTTTTTGTCCCGGAAAGGTATTTTTCGAGACCGGCATCGTAAGGGTTAATGGTTTCATCAAGCTCATGACCATAAAGGGGTAAAGCAGCCTCAAACCTCAAAGTATCTCTTGCGCCTAAGCCAACCGGAACAAGATTTGAAAGATAGCCGTGTTTTAAAAGATAATCCCATAAAATTGCGGTTTTTTCGGCAGGGACAAATATTTCAAATCCAAACTCTCCCGTATATCCACTTCTTGAAATTAAAGCCTCGACGTTAATATCTTTAAACAGTATGCAGCTAAACTCGAAATGTTTTAATTTTATGACAGGCTTAGGTTTAAATTTAAAATCAAAAAAACCGCATCCGCCAATCTTGACAATTTCATCCACTAAAGGATATATTATATCTCTCGATTTAGGGCCCTGAACAGAAATAAGCCCTATCTTTTCGCTGACATTTTCAATACTAACATCGTACCCTTTTTTTTGAAATTCCGACTGCTGATAATGAAGCCAGGAAAAATCCTTTTGAGTATTGGCGGCATTTACCACAGCCATAAATTCATTTTCGGAGAACTTAAATATGGTTACATCGTCAATTATCCCGCCCTTTTCATTAAGTATCAACGAATATATTATTTCGTCAGGCTCAATTTTTGAAACATCGGCAGTAAAGACATAATCTACAAAAGCTCCTGCATCCTTTCCCTTAATAATTACTTCCCCCATATGGCTAATATCGAAAAGTCCAGAGTTATTTCTAACATTTAAATGTTCGAAGGTAATGCTTTTGTAATAAAGAGGCATTAAAAAACCTGCAAATGGAACAATCTTAGCCCCTAATTTTATATGTTCGTCATAAAGAGGCGTTTTTTTATTAATTTCAGTTTCCATAAAAAATAATCCCGTCATAAATAAAATTAATTAATTTTATTTATCAATTATTATAAATTTCGTACAAAAAATCAAGGGTATTTTTATTTTAGGGTTTTAGGCATTAAATTTATATTGCAATTATATAAATAAAATTATATAATTAATAAAGTATATAGCGGGGTGGAGCAGTCCGGTAGCTCGTTGGGCTCATAACCCAAAGGTCATAGGTTCAAATCCTATCCCCGCAACCATTTAAAAACGCCTGTATTTATATTCCTAACAGATTTACAAATTCGGAACTTAACTAAATTAAAATTAAATAAATAAAGTAGAATAAATGAATTACGATTACGATATTACAAGAACGCGGGAACGCTCAGATGAGGGTCTTTCGGATTTCTTTAGGGGCATTTTTACATGGATGACTCTGGGGCTTGCAATAACAGGTATAGTTTCTTACCTCGTAGCTATGGATAAACCGGTCGTTATATATCTTTACACCCATATTTTAATATTTTACTTATTAATCGGGCTTCAACTTGCGGCTGTTTTAGGATTATCCTTCGGAATAAACAGGCTTCCCGCCGATATCAGCGAAGCTATTTTCTTACTATATTCCGCCTTAACAGGAGTTACTTTTTCGTTCATTTTTTTAGTATATACAAATCAATCTATCGGCGAGGTGTTTTTTATCACGGCGGCATCTTTTGGCTTGCTGGCATTTTTAGGTTATACCACAAAAAGAGATTTAACAGAAATGGGTAATTTTATGATGGTAGGATTATTTGCAATCATAATCGCAATGGTTGTAAATTTTTTTCTCCATAGCTCCATGCTAATGTATATAATATCGATACTCGGGGTTGTTATATTTTTAGGTTTAACCGCTTATGATATGCAAAAACTTAAACAAATATATTTAAGCGGTTCCTTTGATGAAAGAAAAGAAACTGTTTTAGGGGCATTAACTTTATATTTGGATTTTATCAACTTATTCTTAATGCTTTTGAATCTGTTTGGTCAAAGAAGGGATTAATCGATCAATCGTTTCTATGATAATCGTCTTCAAATCTTACTATATCGTCTTCTTTTAGATACTCCCCGACCTGAGCCTCTATTAAAACAAGGGGAATAAGACCGGGGTTTTCAAGCCTGTGAACGGAACCGATAGGAATATATGTAGATTCGTTAGCTTTAAGAAGCACGGTTTTATCGCCAATCGTAACTAATGCTGTTCCGCTTGTTACAATCCAGTGTTCAGACCTATGAAAATGCTTTTGAAGCGATAATTTAGCTTTTGATTTGACCATAATCTTTTTAATTTTATATAAATTTGATTCTAATAAGACCGTATATGAACCCCACGGTCTATGAACGGTTAAATGTTGGGCATGGAGTTCCGAATTTCTTTTTCTTAATTCATCCACAACCTTTTTAACATTTTGCGAGGAGCCCTTTTTTGCAACCAAAAGGGCATCATCCGTATCCACGATAATCAAATCCTCTATATCGATTGTGGCAACCATTCTGCCGCTTGACATTATCAGGTTATTTTTTGAATTAATGTTTAGCACATCTTTTAATACGGCATTATTTAATACGGCATTATTGTTTTCATCCTTTTTAAACTCATTGCAAATAGAATCAAAACTACCCATATCGGACCATTCGATATCCGCCGGTATTACCTTTACTTTTGAAGTTTTTTCCAAGAGCGCAAAATCGAGAGAATTTTCTTCGATATTAAACATATCGCTTTCTAATATTCTTACCGTTGAACCTTCTTTTTTAGCGTTTTCATAAGCTATGTTTGAAGATTCGTAAATACTTAAGCATATCATCTCAAGTTCTTTTAGTAATACCTCGGGCTTAAATATAAACATCCCGCTATTCCAATAAAAATTACCTTTTGAAAGATAGCGGCATGCCGTTTCATTATCGGGTTTTTCCTTAAAAGAACCCACGGAAAAAACATTTTCATATAAATCTGTCTTGCTTAATGTATTTGAATTTAACAAGAAATTTTTATCTAAACTTGAATTATTATTAATTAAATTGCTTTCATCACTATTAATAACAATCTCGACGTATCCGTACCCTGTCTCCGGAGACGACGGCTTTATGCCGAACATAACCATATTATCATCTTTAGCAGATTTTTGAGCAATTTCGACAACTCTCTTATAGGAGGTTTGATTTTTTATTAAATGATCCGAGGGGGTAACAAAAAGTATGTCATTTTTATTTTTAACGGCGTCAAAACAGGATAAGGCAATTGCGGCTGCGGTATTTCTCGGAACAGGTTCAAGAAGAAATCTATAATTTTTTACCCCGATCTCTTCTAACTGGTCAAGCGCAATAAAGTACTGGTCTTTGTTGGTAACAATCAAAAATTCGTCACAAAAATCCCTGTTTCGTAGAACCGTCATTTGGAATAAAGACATATTGTCGATTAGCTTATAAAACTGCTTTGGAAAAAACTTCCTTGAAATCGGCCACAACCTTGTACCACTGCCACCGCATAAAATAACATTGATCATCTTTTACTCCTCATATTTCTCATTTTGTTGTTACATTATATCCATAACATAATCCTAAAATTCGCTTCATCATAATTATTTAGTCATTACCTGCCAATTGAAAAATAATTAAACCCGAATTCTTTCATTTTTTTAGGGTCATATACGTTTCTTCCGTCAAATATAACATTGTCTTTTAAATTATCTTTAATCTTTTTAAAATCGGGCACTCTGAAGTCATTCCATTCCGTTGCAATAATAAGCCCGTCAGAACCTTTCAGCGCCTCATACATTTCGTTTGCATATTCGACCTGAGGAAAAACTTTTTTTGTGTTATCCATCGCGATTGGATCGTAAGCCTTAATTTTTGCGCCGTATGCAAGTAATTTAGAAATAATTACCAAAGACGGCGCCTCTCTTATATCATCGGTTTTTGGTTTAAACGATAAACCCCATAAGGCAAAAGTCTTGCCGGAAATATCCCCTTTGAAATATTTCAAAATATAGCTTAGTAGTACCTCTTTTTGATAATAATTAACCTCATCTACCACCTTTAACAGTTTAAAATCATAACCATTTGCTTTTGCGGTTTGATAAAGGGCCTTAACATCCTTGGGAAAACAACTCCCGCCATATCCGATGCCGGGAAACAAAAAAGACTTCCCAATTCTTTTGTCGGAACCTATCCCTATTCTTACATTGTCCACATTTGCTCCAGTCAAAGAACACATGTTGGCAAGCTCGTTCATGTAAGTTATTCTTAACGCAAGCATTGCATTAGCGGCATATTTTGTAAGCTCGGAGGAATTAGTATCCATAAAATATATAGGCGCTCCGGTTCTGACAAACGGTTCATAAATCTCATCTATAATCTCTTTTGCTTTTGACGACCATTTGTTATTATTTATTCCGATAATTATCCTATCAGGTCTTTGAAAATCGTCTATTGCCGCTCCCTCTTTTAAAAATTCCGGATTTGAAACTACGCTAAAATCATCTGTTATTTCCCTTATTATAGCATCTACTTTTCTACAAGTTCCGACCGGAACGGTGCTTTTTACGACAACCACCTTATAACCGTTAATAGAATTTGCAATACTCTCCGCTACCTTAAAAACATTTGACAAATCGGCCTCTCCATTTCCTTGAGGCGGCGTCCCCACAGCTATAAAAATAACATCTGTTTTTTTAACGGCAAAATCCAAATCTTCCGTAAAAATAAGTCTTTCATTTTTTATATTTTTAAGCATCAACTCTTCAAGCCCAGGCTCATAAATAGGTATTACTCCGCTGTTTAACAAAGATATCTTATTTTTATCATTATCGACGCAATATACATTATTTCCTGAGTCGGCTAAACAAACACCCGTAACAAGACCAACATATCCGGTTCCTATTATCCCAATATTCATTTACGAAATAGTCCTCCACTTAAACAAAAATTAAATTAATATTTCTTTGCCTTGGTCCATCGAATTCACAAAGTCCCTCTTGTTTTGAATTTTTTAAAACATAATTCTCGACATTTTTTGTAATATCGATTAATTCAGTTCTTTTGACGGTGCTAACCGAAAAATTATAAAATTCCATTTCATAAGCTATTTAAATTTAATAAATTATGTAATTTGAATATCGTTTATTATAATATAATTAATAAGATTGTAATAGTTGATTTCTTTGAAAAATAGGATATAAATATAAATAAAATTAGTTTAATTGTACATTTATATTAAGAAAAAATCAAAATATTCTTTAACCCCAAAATTGTTTCTATTTTCCTTTGTTTCTTCAATCTTAATGACTTAAATTAATTTTAATTTATATCTTGACTTGTATGAAATAATAAAATATACTAAACAATAATTATTATTAAATATAAATAAATAACAAAATTAACCAATTAAATTAAAAGGAGGTTTTTTTATGTGTGAAGATTGTGAAGAGTATGAAATTGCCGTTATCGGAAAACCTGTTCCGTCATTTGGAGAAATCAATACTTTCGATCCTAAAACAGGCGGATTCGGAAAATTTAGCTTAGAAGAAGCTAAGAAAAACAAAAAATGGACCGTTCTTGTATTTTATCCTGCCGATTACACTTTTGTTTGCCCAACCGAACTACAGGATTATGCAGAGAAACAGGAGGAACTCGAGAAGATGGGCGCGCAAATAATTTCCATTAGCACCGATACACATTTTGTCCATATGGCATGGCAAAGGGATGAAAAATTATTGGAAAAGGTAAAATTCGCAATGGGAGCAGACCCCACAGGAAATGTGTCCAGAATATTCGGCGTGTATGACGAGGACACGGGACTTGCTTTAAGAGGCACATTTATAATTAATCCGGAAGGCATTTTAGCCGCGTCGGAAGTCAATTTTTACAATGTCGGCAGAAACGCGGACGAGCTCGTTAGGAAGGTTGAAGCTAATATTTATGTTTTAACTCATCCAGATGAGGTATGTCCTGCAAAATGGCATAAAGGCGGAAAAACTATTAAACCAGGTCCTACCGTTGTCGGGAAGGTTTATGAGGCATTAAAATAATTTTCATTCCTCTTTAATAAAACCAACTATGGGAGGGAATTGATTCCCATAGTTGGTTTCCTAAACTACATTTATTTATTATATTTATTATAAATAATTAGAGGTGATAATAGAGGTAAAATAAATATATGGCAAATTCGGAATATGATAAATTTAAAAGTCGATTGTCTAATTTGTTATCCAATTTTTATAGGTGGGATAATTGGCCTGAGCTTAGAAATCCAAATGACTTAAGCTGGGAAAATATGATAAGAGACTTTAGAAACGATGTATTGATAGAAATGGAAGAAAATCCCAGCTTTAAATCAAGAAAAGAGGAAGCTCTTAAGGAAGCATGGAATATGGCAAGAGATATTATACGTAAAGACTCAAAAATATCTTACGAAGATATACCCAAAACCTGTCCTTATACTTTTGAAGAAGCTATAAATATAAGATGCGGTTTGGGAATATAGCGCTCAACGGTCATCTCGCGGGCATTAGTCGGCTTAAGTTTATCATTTATATTTATATTATTTATATTTTTGAGGTTATATCATAAACTCTCTTATAAGCCTCTTCAACACCGCCAAGGTCTCTTCTAAATCTATCTTTGTCAACTTTTTCGAGGGTTACCTTGTCCCACAACCTCATTGTGTCCGGAGTAATTTCATCAGCCAAAAGGACTTTTCCGTTTAAAGCGCCAAATTCTAATTTGTAATCCACAAGTAAAAGCCCGTTTTTATCAAAAAAATCCTTTAAAATTTCATTTATTTTTATGGCAATATTTTTAGCCTCTTCCACACCCTTAATCTCGCCCAAATCAAATGCTTTAATATAAGTTTCGTTAATCATCGGGTCACCAAGTTCATCGCTCTTAAAATATAATTCGACCACGGGAGAAGGTAATTTAACCCCCTCTTCCACTCCCATCTTTTTTGCGAGGCTCCCGGCGGTGATATTTCTAACCACAAATTCAACGGGAAACATTTTTAAGTGATTTACAAGCATCTCTCTATCGGATAATTTCTCGATAAAATGACTTTCTATGCCGTTATTTTTTAAAAGTTTGAATAAAGAAGTAGATATAGCGTTGTTATACTCGCCTTTATTCATGATTATCCCTTTTTTTTGCCCGTTAAAAGCTGTTGCATCATCTTTAAAATAAGTTATTAGCTTATTTTCGTCTTCGGGATACTCATAAAGTATTTTTGCTTTACCCTCGTAAATCTTTTTTAAGCTCTTTTCTTCCCTCTCAGTATTTTTCATAAACCCTCCTAAGTTTATAAATTAAAATTAAAAAAATAAATAACTAAAAAGAAATGACTATATGTATTTTAACGCAAAAACGATTTTAAATCAATTTAAATAGTGTTAAAATAAAAAGATAGTTTTTAATATTTTAATATTATGAAAAACAATAAGGTCTTAATATACGCATTAATTATATCGATTATAATACACTCGGCTCTAATCTTGTTTTTATTGGGATATAACAATAAAAAGACTAAAAAACATCATAAATATACAAAGCCTGTTATAGTTGAACCATATAAATTTATCAAAAACTTAAAAAAATTTAAAATAAAAAAGCCAAAATATGCCAGCATTAAACCACATTCTGCTCCCAAAAATACAAGGTTAAATGCTCCTCCGTCTTATAAAAATCCTTCTTATACGGCCTCCAATGTCCCGCCTGCACCGTCTCAAAATAGAAGGATTATAAGCAGTTCACATATCTTTTCAAACAATCATCAGACGCAGCCAAAACAAAATCCGCGGCTAAGCAACCTTTATCCAATGGGAAAACAGTTTTTTAATCAAAACCGGTCAGTTCAAAAACCCGGGATAAAAAATCCTTCCCATGGAGTAAAATCCGCAACCGTAAACCTGAACACAACAACTCTAACGTATGCATCGTATCTTTTACATGTCAAAAATAAAATAGAAAATGTTTGGGAATATCCTGTAAAAGCGCAAAGGGAAGGAATATCCGGGATACTTGTTATCGAATTTTCTATAAACAAAAACGGGTCTATTTATAGGGTGAAAGTTTTAAGAACTTCCGGAAAGAAAACATTGGATAGGGCGGCTGTTAAAGCAATATATGATGCGGCGCGTTATAATCATTTTCCTCATTACTGGACTATAAAAAGGCTAAATATAATAGGAACCTTTATTTACAGATTATCCAATTTTTATCTTTATTAAAATTAAATTATTAAAATTAAATTAAATCCCTGTAACTTATCCAATCTAAATAATTATCTAAATCAAAAATCATTTTAATCGACCTTTATGATATACGGTTTTAGATTAAATTTCTTCGATATTATATTTTCTACAGATTTTGCGCCCTTATTTGTGGAAAACTTTCCGACTCTAACCTGTTCGTAAGTGGCCTTTCCTTTTTTTCCGGAAATACTTATCGGAACGATATAGGCAAAAAAACCCATAGAGTTAAGTTTATCGGCTAACTTTTTTGCTTCACTGTATTTTGAAAGAGCTGCTACTTGAATCGTATAATAAACTTCAGAAGCAAAAGGGGATGCGGAAATTTTTTGTTTTACAGGAGCCTTTTTTGTAATATATTTATAAATATAAATAGGCTTTTTAACATATATAATTCTGGTTTTAACCTTAGTTTTCGGTTTCGGAGTTGAAGTTGGTTTTTTGACAAGCTTTTTGGCGGCACCCTCTTTTTTCAATGAAGCTAATTTTGATATCGGCGCAAATTTTATGTTATTTGATAAAATAGCGGTCTTTTTCTTAACTTTATGGTTATTACCACCCATGTTTAAAGAAGAAAGTGAAGGTTTATTCTCCGTTTTTAAAGAGGACTCTTTAATAACACCCTCTTTTGATTTTTGAGGGGATAACTTTTTCCCGACAAATAATCCTAATACAAATACTATGAATAAGATTACTAAAAATACAATAACTGCCGAAAGCTTATCCTTTTTCAAGTCAATTTACCCTATAATTTTTATTATCGTTTATAAGAGACAATAAATCTTCAAAGCCCGATATTGTCAGTGTAACATCTCTGGTAAAATCGGAACAATTAAAAATCTCTATTCCCGAAACGTTATATTTTTTGTTACAAACACCTCTCCATGCGCATACAGCGCAAAGAACAACATTTTCATCCATAATATTATGACCTCTCTTGTTTTTTTATTTATTATAAAACTAAAAAATGTATAAATCAATTAACAATTAGTTTTTTTTATATTGCTTCTTATTGTATATAATATTATATAACGTAGAACCCAAAAATAAAAGCAAATAAAAAAACTTAACTTATTTATTTTACAATCCTTAATGTGTTAAAATAATCATAACTTATTAACTTATATTAACTTCATATTAATAAAGACTTATAATATTATCAAGAGGATTACTTGACTACCGAACTTATAATAAACAAAGACGATTATGAAACGCGTGTCGCGTTGTTAGAGAATGGGCAATTAACGGAAATTTTTATCGAAAGAAAACCTGATTTTCCAAAACATGGGAACATATACAAAGGAAAGGTAATGCAGGTGCTTCCCGGAATTCAGGCATCTTTTATAGATATAGGCTGGGAAAAATCCGCATTTTTATATGCCGGCGACTTTTATGAGATTGACGCATCGGATTATGATTTTTTTGAACCAGGTTTGGAAGAATTGCCGCCAAATGAACTTGATAATAATAATTATGATGAAATTAACGTAGAACTGCCGAAGCATAAAAAAAGTAAAAAAAAGAAAAAGGGCTTACCCAATATAGACCAACTTTTAAAAAAAAATCAAGAAATTCTTGTTCAAATTGCTAAAGAACCTGTTAAAACCAAGGGCGCCCGTATTACAAGTCACATATCCCTTCCAGGGAGGTTTCTTGTATATATGCCGACATCTTCTTCTATTGGAATTTCGAGAAAAATTAAAAGTGATGAAGAGAAAAAAAGACTTAAAAATATTGTTTTAAAATACAGAAACGAGGGTACCGGATTTATAATTAGAACTGCCGCCGAAAATGCCGCCGAAATCGACATCGAACGAGATATCAAATTTCTTACCGCCCTATGGAATAATATTTACAGTGACCAGCTTAAAGCAAAAGCCCCTAAGCTTATATTTCAAGATATAAGTATATCCTTAAAAGCGCTAAGAGATTTACTAAATGAATCAATAAATAAAATTATTGTGGATGATAAGGAAGAATACGAAAAAATAGTAGAATTTCTGACGATTCAATCTCCTGAATATACAAATATAGTCGAATTTTATGCTAACAGTCTGCCAATATTCGAACATTTTAATATCGAAAAAGAAATATCTAAGGCGTTAAACAAAAAGATATGGCTTAAATCAGGCGGTTATATAGTGATAGATCATGCGGAAGCCCTGACAGCAATAGATGTAAATACGGGTAAATATGTTGGCAAAAAAAACTTTGAAGATACGATATTAAAAACAAATTTAGAGGCCGCAAAAGAAATAGCATATCAATTAAGGCTTAGGAATATAGGAGGAATTATTGTAATCGATTTCATCGATATGACGAAAGGCAGTCACAAGGAAAAGGTATATCGCGCATTAGAAGAGGCTCTTAAAAATGACAGGGTTAAAACCACCATTAACAAGATAACCGAACTTGGCTTAGTCGAGATGACAAGAAAAAGAACGGGAAACAGTCTTGCCGCCATATTTTTGGAGCAATGCCCAATGTGTGAAGGTCTTGGTATGATAAAATCGCCTCAAACAATTTGTTTTGAAATATTCAGAGCTGTATCTTTATATGCAAAAAAGACAAGATCAAAAAAAATTACGATAACAGTCCATTCCTACATAATGAACAAGCTATATGAATATGAAAAAGAGCTTGAAAAATTAGAAACGACGATTAATAAAAATATAACAATTAAAATGCAGGATAGTTTTTACCCTGAATACTTTGAAATTTTATAAATTGCAAAATATTTTCATTTATTTTTTTTATTAAAATCTTTCTTTTTTTTATGAATAAATTTAAATACTATCTCCCCTTTTTTAATCATATTTAGTTTTTCCCTTGCCAAATTTGCAATATATTGCTTGTTATTACTCAATTCATATATTTGTTTGTCTATAACATGATTTCTTTTTTTAATTAAGGCAATCTCTTGTTTTAGCTTTTGTTCTTCCCCCCTTAATCTATACACACTTACTATACCTTTGAGGCTATAAATTATGAACAAAGCCAGTAAAAACGCAAAAAGAGAACCGGTTACCAACATTGTGTTAAGACTTTTTCCCTTGCTTGATTTCATATTTAAAATATTTCCTTATCCTCAGCGGTGCGCAGAATTCCCCGCACATACTACATCCTGCAGTATCATCCTGATTTTTTAATTTAAATAATTTTCTGGAATACTCAGGGTCTATGGAATACTTAAACTGCTTTTCCCAGTCGATATCTCTGCGAGCCTTTGATATATTTAAATCATCGGTATTTTTTTTAAGTTTTATCATATCCCCGACATGTGCCGCAATCTTAGCCGTCTTAACCCCAATTTTGACATCTTCCTCGGACGGTAAACCTAAATGTTCCGATGGAGTAACATAACAAAGAAAATCAGCCCCGTAAGATGAGGATAATGCCCCGCCTATTGCGGATGAAATATGATCATAACCCGCCGCAATATCGGTAACAAGCGGCCCAAGGACATAAAAAGGGGCATCATTTGACATTCTTTTTTGAATCTTAACATTAGCCTCTATCTCATCGATTGGAATATGCCCGGGTCCTTCAACAATAACTTGAACGCCGTAATCCCTTGCAATATCGCAAAGTTCGCAATTTATAATAAGTTCTTGCATATAAGCCCTATCGAAGGAATCGTGTGTCGAGCCAGCCCTTAATCCATTTCCCAAACTTAAAACAGTATCATATTTTTTTAATATCTTTAAAACATCCTCAAATCTTTCATATAAAGGATTTTCTTTATTGTTTTCTATCATCCATGCAACCAAATATGCCCCTCCTTTTGAAACAAGACCCGCATATCTGTATGACTGTTTTTTTAATCTCTCAAGAGATATTAAATTTAAGCCGGAGTGAATAGCCATAAAAGAAACACCGCTTTCGCACTGTTTTTCTATAACATCGAAAACAAGATTTTCAGGCATTTTCACCGGATTTTTATATATATCTATGGCATCCCTGAACGCTTGATAAAGCGGAACCGTCCCGACAGGTAAAGAAGTATTATCTAAAACCTCTTTGCGTATAAGATCTAAATCCCCTCCCACACTTAACTCCATTAGTGTGTCAGCCCCGCTATCCTCGGCAATTTTAGCCTTTCTAATTTCTTCTTTTATGTCAATATGGTTTGTGGAGGTTCCGATACTTGCGTTGATTTTTGTGGTTAAGTCCTTGCCTATCCCGACAAATTTATCTTTATTTTTATTATGTAAAATAACCGCCTTGCCGTTTAAAATATTTTCCACTAGTCTTTCCTTTGGAATACCGTCTTTATTAAAGACATAATCCATTCCATGCGTCCAAATGCCCCGAACCGCAGATTCTTTTTCCGTCATATTTGCCATAGAGTTATTAATCATCCTTTTTAATTTTTTATTTTTAATTAAAATCAGATTTACTTATTTCACTTATCCGTTAATCTTAATTTTATATTATTTTAGCATTATCTATTATATTTTTTGCAATTAACTTATTAGAAAAAAAAGACAAATGAACATAACTGCCTACCGCATTTAAGACATTATAACCCTCTTTTTTTAAAATACCGGGAGATGCTAAACTTTCGCATTCGAAAACATTTTTAAAACCAACAGAATTTTCTTTGAGATTATCCGGATTGTGATTATCATAACTATATCGATTATCTCGATTATCGTTTTGATCATTTGTTATAATTTTGGAATAATGAAACTCATGTCCATTTACCCTTAACCCTTTATCGCCGAGAAATGACTTTTCCCTAAGATAAACATTTCTATAACCCAAAGAAAGTCCTGTATTATCCATAGTTACATTAAACGGAAGTATTCCCGACAAATCCCAACTTTCACCCTTATATGTGAGACTTTTGCTTAAATACATAAGCCCTCCGCACTCGGCATATATTATACCATTATTTTTAAAAAATTTATAAATTTCATTAAGTATGCCGTGATTCTCCGCAAGGTTTTTTGCGTAAATTTCAGGATAACCGCCCCCGATATAAATTACCCCGGTGCCTTTTGGTATTGTTTTATCTACGAGCGGACTAAAAAAAACAATTTCCGCTCCAAAACTTTTTAAAATTTCGAAATTAAAATTATAATAAAAAAAGAAAGCCTTATCATAGGCAACAGCAATCTTTACCTTTTTATTTTTATTATTTTTTTTCTTTATGAATAACCCCTTATTGTTTTTGTTGCTTTCAGCCTTAAATTGTGTATTTTTTATCTGCCCTACGTAATTAAAAAACAAATTATTAAACCCATCTGATTCTTTCTCAAGGGTTCTTATCATTAAATCTATATTTATATTGTGGAAAACCTCATCTTTTATGTTATTTACAATTTTTTCAAATCCTTCGTCTGCCCCGCCCTTTTTCTGTGTAATCGGAGCTATAAGTCCAAGATGCCTTTCCTTAATAGAAAAAACACCTTCGTCATTTAAAACATAGCCAAAAACCTCGATATCTTTAATATTTTCTTTAATCTCATCGAAAATAATTTGATAATGCCTTGCCGAAGAAATATTATTTAAAATAACTCCGCAAACATTAACCCATTTTTTATATTTCTTAAGTCCATAAACGAGGGAAGCCATAGTGGACGAAATTCGCTTGGAATCCATCACCAAAACAACCGGAAACTTAAAATTTTTTGCTACCTTATAAGAATTTCCATCGTATAAACCCATAGCGCTTTCAACTATAAATGCCCGTTTTTTATTCAAATCGCCGTTATAACCCATATCATCTCCGCCGTTAAAAACCCAGGAATTTAAAAACTTAGCAGGTATCAAAAAAGGGTCAAGATTTTTAACCTCAGTTTTCACAGCCCTCGATATTACAATTGGATCAAGAAAATCAGGCCCAGTTTTAAAAACATTTACCCTATAACCCAACTCTTTAACCTTCTTTGAAAAAGCCATGGTTATCATCGATTTCCCCGAAGAAGATCTGTCCGATGCAAAAAAAACAGAAAACATAAAAGAATAATAATGAATAATTAATGAATATTGATTAAAGTTACCCAGGTTGATTTAATATAAGATTTTATAAAATCCGTACAGGGCAATCATATAAATAACCTCGGATACTTTAGCGCCAAAACCCAACATATCGCCGTTAACTCCACCGAATTTTTTAGCAAAATAAAACGCTAAAGTTAGGACAAAAAAGGCTGAAATAAGTGCTGAAAAAATCCCTGCCAATTCCAAAAAAATATAAACAATTATAATTGTAAAAATAGATGCGATAATAAATGTTGAAAGATTTGTTCCTTCGGTAAAAATAGTCCCTATTCCTTTAAAGTCCTCAGGCGTATTTGAAAAATAAGACATTAGGACTATGGAGTATCTGCCTATAACAGGAAATGTCAATAAAGATAAATAACTAAATTCGGAATCCATTCCTTTAATCATTAACCACATAATCAATATATAAAAGATGACCGCAATAATTCCGGAAATCCCCGCATTAACATCTTTCATTGCATTATAAAATCTAACCCTATCACCGCTTTTCAAGTAGGCAAAAAGCCCGTCTATCGTGTCCGACAAGCCGTCAAAATGAAGTCCGCCGGTCAAAATAAAAAGAAACAAAATTGACACCAAAACGGAAGCTGATGCTCCCAAAAACTTGTTAAAAATATAAAACACAAGGGCTAAAACCGCCCCGATAAATAACCCTGCGAGAGGAAAATACTTTATAGATGCCTTTAATTTAATAGTGGCTGTATCATCGCCGTTATTCCCGTTAAAGCCGGCAGTATTATTTTTTTTTCTTAGATTAAATTTAAATATTGTTAAAAAGTTTACAGCTTCCAATAAATTACTTACAATAAACATATTTTGTTTGCCCGTTTAATTATTTATTTATTGAGTTTTGACGCGAAGACATTAGCCTCGTCAAATGTCAACATATTATTATACATATTGATAGCCGTTTCGATTATTTTCATCGCTATAACCGCACCTGTTCCTTCGCCTAAACGCATAGATAAATCAAGAATGGGTTTCTTGCCTTTTATAAGGTTAACAGCGGTTTTATGACCTCTTTCTTTTGATAGATGTCCCAAAAACATATAATCTAAAACATCAGGATTAAGATTTATAGCTATTAGCGCGCCTGCGGTGGAAATAAAACCATCGACGACGACAGGCATCCTGTTAACGGCGCAGCCCAATATAAACCCGGCTATAGCGCCAATTTCAAACCCGCCGACCCCAGCCAAAACATCCACTGGATCATTGCCATTTTGTATATTGGATTTAATTGCTTTTTCGATAATATCAGCCTTTTTATCTATTATATTCAAACTTACGCCTGTTCCCTGACCGCAAACAAGTCTTGCCGGTTTTTTTGAATAAAAACAGGTAATCGCAGAAGACGGCGTAGTATTGGCTATACCCATATCTCCTGTTGCGCAAATCTCTGCCCCTTTTTCCTTTATTATACAAGATATTTCTATGCCTTTAAGCAAGGATTTTATGCCATCTTCGTATGTCATAGCCCTATCTTCATAAATATTATTTGTTCCGTTTTTAATTTTTCCGTTTATAAAATTATTTCCGGCGTAGGATCTTAAATCGGCGTTAATTCCCACATCCACGACTATAACATGAGCGCCGACGGAGTTTGCTATTGCATTAATCGCCGCCCCACCGCTTAAAAAATTTTTCACCATTTGCGCCGTAACATCCTGTTTAAAAAGACTAACTCCTTCTTTAACAACTCCATGATCACCTGCGAAAACACAAACATATTTTTCTCTGAGCTCAGGTCTGTCATTCTCGGTAATGGAAACAATATCTTTGGCAAACTCCTCCAATCTACCGAGGCTTCCTTTTGGCTTAATCAGCCTATTTAGCCTGTATTCCGCTATCTTATAAAACCTTTTCTTATTTAACGGCTTTATCGAATTAACCAATGAAAAAAGATAATCCTTTTCGTTCAATTACCCCTCCCCCCCTTTTTTTCTCTCTCTCCATTCTCATTCTATTTTTATTTTAAAGGTATCGGATTTCCCGCAATAACACAGTAAGCTTTGTCCGACATAGCGGAAAACTCTTGTTCCATTAATCCGTTCAGTTCGATAAACTTTCTAAGATAAACATCTGCCTGCACCATATTAAATCCAAGAGAGTCAGCAACTGTAATAACGGAACATTGAATTTCCTTAAGGTATTTCGAAAGTTTTAAAATAGATTCGTATGCAAAATCAAAATCAGAAATATTTTTAAAGATAGATGATAGCCACAATGTTAAAGAATCGATAAGGATTATGCCTGTTTTATTTTTAAAATATTTGTAAACAATGTCTATTTCTGTTTGTATATCGTTAAAATTTTCATGAACAACAAAAATAGCCGACCTTTTTTTCTTATGTTCTTTAACTTTTAATATCATCTCTTCGTCGATATCGTTAAATTTTGCGGTAGCAATAAAATGAAGCGGATTATAATTAAGTTCTCTTGAATCGCCAAATAATGTTTTATAACCCAACAAGGCTTGCTCCTCGGCATAGTTTGATTTCCCGGATGATATACCGCCGGTTATAAAAATCTTCGGTTGATTTTTCATTGACATTCGATAATTGATAATTTCTTTAATCTTTAGATTAATTTTATCAATTTTATCATACTCACAATTTACTGTCTATTAATTATAGTTTGTTTATTTTAATATTGAATTTTATAATATTTTATAATAATATTATCATTAATTAATTTTATTTTTATGGGATTTAATTATGTCCAATAATCACAATATAGATGTAAGGGACGCGATAATAAACAAGAGTTATCTTTTAATGCTAAATAAGGGATACAAAGGAACCACCATAGATGGTATTTTAAATGAAGTTAACATATCTAAGGGTTCCCTGTATTATTATTTTAAATCAAAAAGGGATATCGCAAATATTATTTTAGATGAAATAATAAAAAAGGAATTCTTTATTGAATGGCATGATGTTCATATTAGTAAAAATCCTATTAAAAATATAATAAAAAAAATTAACCTTACTTATGATAAAAAGGCTAATCTTTATTCATTAACAGGATGTCCTTTAGGCAATTTAATTTTAGAACTTTCTTCGGTAGATACCGAATTTTCCAAAAAAACCAATTCTATACTTAAAATGTGGTCATCTTATATTAAAAAAGCTATTAATAAATCATGGGAACTTGGAATCATAAATAAAAATTTTGTTCCCGAAGAAGTGGCCGATTTTTTAGTTGCATCTATGGAAGGTTGCATTTTAGTGGCAAAATCTTATCATGATAAAAAAAAATTAAGAAACTGCTTTGATTCCATAATAAACTATTTAAAATTAATCTCCGATAATTAATTCCTTTTTTATGATACGTGAGGAAAAAAAATTATACTGGCTAATAGTTTCAATTTCAATGCTGTTTATTTCAATTTTCCTTTTAACAGCCTGCGCAAAAACCAACACTGAATACAAAAAAGTTAGTAAAAAATATTTATATCTAAAAAAACTTGCTAAAGATAAAAATATACATAAATTTTTAGATATATACTGGGAAACACCGATTAACGAAGGAATTCCCCCCTATAATTGGCCTAAACTTCAAAAATCTCTTTCGCCTTCTTCTTGCATGGTGTGCCATTATAAGCAATATGCTGAATGGAAAAAATCAAGAATGGCTCATTCGATGGACGCCGGCGTGGTGGGACAACTTTTATTGAAAAAAATGACTTCAAAACACTGGAAATCATGGGTTATGAGCTGTCTTAGCTGTCATTCGCCGCTTGCGGAATATTATGTAAAACACGACAAATATAAAGGATTAAGTAAAAAGGAAAAAAATATTTTACGAAACGGCACAAAAGAAAAAAAGGCAATGGTTATAGCATTAAATGCGCTAAAAATACCTATAGGCAAGGGTGACTTAAGCGTTAGCTGCGCTGCCTGCCATGTTAGGTATTATCATAGATTTGGTCCTAATATTAAAAAATACCTGAAACAGGGTAAAATTGCTCACGGAGGCTTTGTTCCAACCAAAGCGTTCACGAAATCTTATTTTTGTATTAAATGTCATCAGTTTTCTCCCGATGATAGAGGGCTTAAAGGAAAATTATTTGAAAATACTTATAATGAATGGAAAAACAGCATTTATGCGACTAAAGGTATTTCGTGCGAAACATGCCATACTCCGCAAGGTTCGATGGCGTTTAAAAGCATTTATAATAAAAATTTTGTATTAAAAGCTATAACTATTCATTTAAAAAAGATTAAGATTTATTCAGGCAAAGTTAGCACAACTTTAAGTTTGACAAATTCCGGGGTAGGGCATGACTTTCCAACATATACAACACCTAAGGTCATTTTAAACATTGCACAGGAAAAATCCGGCGGAAATATCATCAACAAATCAATTAAACGATATATAATAGGCTGGAGCGTGAGTTTAAATTTAAGAAAACAACACTTTGATACACGTTTAAAACCATTTCAAACTGCTAAACTTATATATGATTATCCATTACTTAAAGGTTCCAAGTACATAAAGGCATGGATTACCGTTAAGCCGGAATCGCATTATACGCGGTTTTTCGAGGCATTACTAAAAATTAAATATCTGCCAAAAATTATAAAAATTATTTTTTTAAGAGCCTTAAAAGAAGATGTGGATAGTAAATATCTCCTTTGGAAAAGGCTGGAAAGAATATATTAAAAACTGTCCGTTAGCTTGTATCTATAAAGGCACAAGCTAATGGACGATAATAAATATTTTTTAATGCATCATTTTTTTATGAATCATCCGCATGTGTACCATATGCATCATTCGCATAAATTGATGCCTCATTGCCCTCATCTTTGCCGCTTTAATTTTTGTAAGCTTTAAATACATTATTCTTTGAGATGCGTTAAGTACACGGTAACCTTTAATATGAAACGGTATCATTTCATATCCAAGATAGGTTTCCGCTTCTCCGACGGCTTTTACATAACTTATTAATTTTTTTATACTTGGATTTTTATGCATGGCATAAGTTCTATATCTTATTATTGCCCTTTTAAGTGTTATAATACCCTTTTTTGTATCATTCATCATCTCTTTTGTAAGCATTTTCTCTTGCAAAGCCTGTGCCGGGGTTAATTTCAAAACTTTTGCATTCTGAAAAACCCAGTAAGGACCCGGATGAAATATATAAAAATTAAATCCAAAGCCTAATGAATGCAGCATAAAAAACTTCTTCATACTCTTTAGTTTTTTTGTCTTATTCATAGCGCATGCGTTAAGAGGCATCTTTGCATCTGTTTTGACAATATTAAAGCTTAAAAAAATCATTAGAAACATAAACACTGGTAAAAAAATTTTTTTCATATTGTTTTAACCTCAGATAAATTAAAATTCCTTAATCCCCTCCTATATGGGAGAAGATTAAGGAAAAACCTTCAATTCATATAATTAATATTTATTTTTTTATACATCTTAATATTTATGTATATGTAAATCGACTATCGGAGCATTTGGTATTCTGGAATATTGCACCCATGAACCGTTATAATCGGCAACGTTGTTTTTATGAAGTAAGAACTTAATTACAAACCAATCAGCGCTAGCCCAGTAGCCTGTATTGCATTGTGTAATTATCGGTTTTCTAAAACTTACGCCGGCTTTTACCAATATTGCTCTTGCTTCAGCAGGGGTTACAAATTCGTAATAACCTGCTTTAGACATTTTTTCAAATTCTGTAAACGGGACATTAATCGCCCCAGGTATATGTCCGTGTTTTATAAACCTCGGGTCATGATCAAGTCCTTTAAACCATGCCACGGGTCTTGCATCGATTAGCACAACATTATGAATATATAGATATTTCCATATCCTTTGATATGTGGCACGTGAGCGTAATCTCATCTTCATGATTGTAAAGTTGCTTGCCACAGGATGTGACGGTTTAGTTGTAACAGGCAATTTATCCTTCATCCATCTCGCTAATCCGCCGTTTAATATTGCCATTTTTGTTAATCCGTAAAACCACCCCGTCCATAGCGCTCTGGTTTCGTTACTATAGCCAAGCGGAAATTTAGATATACCGCCTCCCGTAAAGACAATTATGCTGTGATTGGTTATCCCTGCGCGTCTGTATATGCCTGTCATTTTCTCCGGACTTGCAATATTACCGAGAATCTTAATCCCGATATAATTTTGCATTATTGAAGGGAACGGTATATTGACAGAGCCGGGAATATGCCCTGACGCATATGCTTTAGGAACCCTCACATCGACTATAACCAGATTCTTATTATGCATATGGCTGTAAACCCAATGTGGTGAAACCAGATGATCCTTTGGAACATTTAAGGCATAAACACTACTAATTCCAAAAAACATTACCAGAAAGGTAAACAGTAAAATTTTTAATTTTTTCATAGCCCTTTTCTCCCAAATTAAAATTAACATTTAAGGTTTAATTCTAAATTAATTCAAAATAAAGTAATGATTCACTTTTAAGGTTTATTTAAAAATCTTTAGAACCTTTAACGACAATTGGAACATCACTCCACAAAATTTCATCTAAAATCATATTTTCATTATTATTTTTTATAATCTCTTTAACTTCCAAACCTCTTTTTTTCAAATTTTCGGCAACTTTATGCATAATCCTGTCTTTTCCGATTTCCGAACTGTCAACATATAAAAATAGAATTTTTTTATTCATAAGATATACACCACATCCGCATTTTGGATTTCATCGGTTAAATTATTTAAATCAGAATCTTTATTCGGGTCTATATATTGCAATGGAGTTTCACCAAATTCAATGGCTTCAAGCTGAATATCCACATTTTCGTTTTTTTCTAAATCGCCGATAACGACAACCCTTACCTTATCATCCAGCAACGTTAAACCGTTGGCCATTCTCAACCCTTCGTCTTTCTTAAACTGTGATATTACTAATATTCGTTTTGGCTTTTTATCGTCCATAATTTATCCTTATCTTTAATCCAGCATTAGAAAATAATTATTCACATTATTTATTATATTTACTTAATTTATTTAGTAATATCAAATAATGCAAATTATGTAAAGTAAATCATTTTTAAAATACAATCACTTTATCGGAACGGCTTACTAATTCGGCATCCTGATACTGACCGCCTATTATCATCTTATCCTTAAACTTTTCAATATTTTTAGTTTCCCCTAATCTGTCGATAGAATACTCACACATTGAAACTTTGCAATTAATCTTATCTACAAAATCAGTAAAATTATTAAAGTTCAACATCAAAATACCTCTGTCCGTCAAAAAACATTCGGTTTCAAAACCTTTCGAAGATGCCGTTTTTAATAAGCCTATGGCATCATTTATATATTTATCGTCGGTTACCACAACACCAATGTGCATACAAATCTCCTCTTTAAATATCATAATATATCGGTAATACAATGCAAAAGTATTTTTACTTTACAATCTCAATCGTATAAACGCCCTTTTCTAAAGTTGTATTTACAATTGGGTGGTCTTCATTTGTGCAGAATTGAGATATGCTTTCATGAGAAGAAGGATTATTGACCATAACCTTCACATGGTCGCCTTTGTTTAACTTTTCTAAAACTTTTTTTGCATACATTTGAGGAACGGGGCAAACATAACCCGTAACATCCAACATGTAGTTGTTATCACTTACTTTTTCAAATTTTACCGCCATGAGAATTTACAACCTCCTTATAATTTTATAATTTTAATTTAAATTTAGTTTTTGAGAACTTCATAAGTATATATTCCTTTTTCGTTTGTAACATTCACCAATTCACATTTTTCAACCTCGCACAATTCCATAACACCAAAACACTCGTCGCATGATGGTCCCTTTGTTACCACATTTAAATGAGATCCGGTTTTAATCTTATCCAACACTTTTTTAACATATACCTGAGTCATCTTCTCGCTTAACTTTCTGCAATCAAGTACATAGGTATTTTCTGATTGTTTCCATAAAATATTACTCATAATTTTAATTTTCCACGATTTATTACATTATATATTACCATATTACATAAAACCTTCAATATTGTCCAATTCTTTTAACGCTTTAGTGCTCTTATAATTAATCCATTTACCGATTATTTTAACCGCAAAATAACTTCCTATTATCATACCGATAAAATAAACCCAGCCGCTTGGATCCCCATTGGCAACAGGAACAAAGAATGACCCGATATTGCATCCTAATCCAATCCTCACGCCTATACCCATAAACCAACCACCGAATACCGCAAAAATAATCGATTCAAGATTTGGAACTTTCCAGCTAAATTCCCTAAAGGAAAGTGCCATTATCGCAGCGCCAATAATCGTTCCGAAAGACATCAAAAGAGGGGGATTAAGCACAGGGTTGGGAATTCCGTTTACAAAGCCGAATGTCATATTATTCATTAAGTTCCATCCTAATTTTTCAAATACCCATGCTAATGCCTGCGCTTCCTGGGTCGCGATATACCAGTAACCGGGATCAAAAACTCCTTGGACTGCCAA
>JAJZYP010000045.1 GCA_021798015.1 bacterium | reverse complement strand
ATTCCCCGTGCTTTAAAAACCATTCGCCTATTTTAGTGCTGAAAGGTATGTTTTTAAGATTCCATATATTTTTAAGAGTCTCATCTTTCCTTAAACGGTCGATATTAACGTACCTGCCACAAACGGTATACGTTTGTATGCCGGAAAGTATCAAAGAAGAAATGAAAGCCAATATCTTTTGGGAGGGCTTAACGCCTTCCGTTACTTCCAGCTTTAGGAAGAAGAAAGTCCAAGCTTTCTTCAAGTCCGATAGACTTGATGAAATCTGCTATGGTAACCATATTCTTCTGTTAAAAAAGCAATGCTTTTTTAAGACACGCAGAAGAATATATCTCCAGACGTAATTTTTTCGTTGCTCATTTTTAAATTTAGTGATAAACTCATTAGAAACATGGTCTAATATATTATAGGCCACCTTTTGGGTTATTGTTTATGTTTGTCTAACACCTACATTATACAATAACTTGAGGGTGGTTTTCAAGTTTCTAACGGTGATTTAAGGATAAATAATTTCATATAATTGGTGTACATTAGTACATAACAGAAAAGGGGGATTATTATATGGATTGCGGATGAAGATTTTACACAAGAAACCAGGATGGTTTTTTATTATTATTTCCTTTATTATCATCTATTAATTCTTTTTTCACGCCTGTTATTTTAGTTCTTATATTAATCTGTACTAACTCCAGCTTTAAAAGTTTTATTTTTTCTCCGGATAAATCTCGCTTTATATTTCTATATAAAATAAAAATTTTAAGACGCCTATTTTTTAAAAAAAATAGAGGGAGGTACACATGCATTTACTAATTTATCCGGTTGCTTTTTTATGGGCGGTATTTACCGGTTTTATATTCTCTTCTGTGGGCGCTGCAGGGGGAATACTCGCAAGTTTTGGATTTATAACCGTTTTGCACATTCCCGTTGCAAATTCGGTAAAGGTGATGAGCCAAATTTTAATTATTATCTCGCCGTTAATTGCGCTTCCTATTTATTTGCGGCAGGATAGGGCCAAAAAAATAAAAAGTGTTTTATTTTACCTCGGTTTTATTATAGCATTCGGCGCTATAATAGGAGCTATTTTAGGTTCGTGGTTTTCCATGAATTATCTTGCCGAACTTAAATCTTTTAAATACCTTTTTGGTTATCTAACATTTGTGGTCGCAGGTTTGATGGTTTACAATATTTTTAAGCAAAGAAAAAGACAAAATAAACAAGATGCTCCTGTTGAAGATTTGATGAAATCACCTGCCATTAGTAAAGTTTCTTTTACAAAAATAGATTTCAGGTGCTTATCGAAAGACTATTCGGTCAGCCCCCCTTTTTTATTTTTTGCCGGTTTTGTAATCGCGATAATATCATCTATTTTTGGCGTAGGCGGGGGATTTTTAATCGTTCCGTTTTTGACGGATATTAACGGGCTCCCTGTTTTCTTAGCTGCCGGCATAAGCATATTAGTGGTTTTAATTTCGTCAGTGGTCAGCGTGTCAAATTATATTAGAATGGGAGTTCATGTTATAATTACGATTCTTTTAGTGACAATTGTAGGGGTTATATTGGGTTCGGTATTAGGCCCGAAAATTTCTCAGCATTTAAACGAAAAGTGGTTAAAATATACTTTAATAGTTTTACTCTTTTTTATCGGCGTGTTTTACTTGTCTAAGCCGTAGTAGAGAGCAGAGAGGCAAGCAAAATAATAATTAATAAAAATTGTGATATAATATTATCATGTTTTCATGTTGAGATAAGCGGCGCAATGAATAAGAATTGGCATACCCATATGTTGGCATGCCGCGAGCTTTACGGCAATATCTGGAAAATAAACCATTATATAAATGAGGAGGTACATTGATTATGAGTAGTATACTTTTTGAGCCTATCGAGATAAGCGGAATTAAAATTAAAAATCGAATAATTATGGCGCCAATGTGCATGTATTCCGCAAAAGAAGGGGTTGTGCATGATTTTCATATGGCTCACCTCGGGGCTCGCGCCTTGGGCGGGGTTGGACTTATTATTGTCGAGGCAACCGGTGTTAGTCCTGAAGGCAGAATTAGTCCTTTTGATGCGGGTATATGGAACGAAAAACAGGTTGAAGCTTTTAAGCCGATAGTAAATTTTTGCAAGTCATGCGGTTCGACGATTGGCATTCAGCTGGCACATGCGGGAAGGAAGGCTTCGACAAATGCTCCATGGCTAGGAGAAAGACCGTTAAGACCTGAGGAAGGGGCATGGCAAACGGTAGCGCCGAGCGCAATTTCATTTGATACGGGTTATCCTGTTCCAAAAGAAATGGATGAGGATGATATTAAAAAGGTTGTGAAAGATTTTGCAAACGGGGCTAAAAATGCCAATATGGCAGGATTTGATTTAATAGAAATACATGCGGCGCACGGGTATTTGATAAATGAGTTTTTATCCCCTCTTTCAAACAAAAGAAAAGATAAATATGGCGGAAGTCTTGAAAACAGGGCAAGGTTGTTATTAGAGATAATAGATGTCGTAAAAAGAGGCAACTGGCCTAAAAATAAGCCTATTTTTGTGAGGATTTCAGCGGTTGATTGGGTGGATGGCGGTTTTGATTTAGAGTCTTCTATTGCTTTAGCTAGGATGTTAAAGGACTTAGGGGTTTCTTTGATAGATTGTTCTTCGGGTGGAATTGCGCCAAATGCAAAAATGAATATATACTGCGGTTATCAGCTTGGTTTTGCAAAAGAGATTAAAGAAAAAACCGGTATCCCCGTCTCAGGCGTTGGTTTTATAACAAAGCCCGAATTTGCCGATTTTATATTGGGTTCAGGAATGGCAGACATGGTAGAAATGGGGAGAGAATTATTAAGAAATCCTCACTGGCCTTTGCATGCGGCTCATAAACTCGGCGCAAATATAGAATGGTCTAAACAATATTTGCGGGCAAAATTATAAGAAAATCATAAGAATTATAAGAAATTATAAGTAAGATAGATATGGGTCGGTGTTGGCAATTGACTTTTCCTGAAAGTGCGTCCTTGGCGATATGTGACTCTATTTCTGCATAATATTCTTTTGCTGAAAAGCGGCGCTTCTCAAAGCATGTAAAAGAATATTATGCAGCCTCCGCAAGTTCTTTTAAAGTCTTACGATTTCATATTTTTGATAAGATTATTTATTGCTTCAAAAATATTTTTTTTGTTAATTTGCCTATATAATTTTTCGGCTGTTTCTTCATCGTATATATGAATTAATAAATTTCTTATTTCTATTAGTTTCCCAAAAAGTTCTTCGTCATTTTCATTTATCAAACCTTCTTTGAATGCTTGTTTAAAACAAGATAAGGGTGAATTGCACTCGATGCCTTTTTTTCTTAAATACTCTTTTAGCGCTTTCCACATGCTTTCATAAGTATATTCAAATCTTTTAGTGGCAATTTCGGTGATAAGCTCTTTATTTAAAAAAGAAAATAAATGTGGAGACTTTAAGATTTCTTTATATTTTTCAAATGCTTTTTCAAATCTTGAAAAAGACTTTTCGAATTTATCCATATATCCCCTTCGTTTACAATATGATTAAGCAGTTCAATATTTGTTAGTTTAGCAATATCAACTACGTCAATATCCCTTAAAATAGGTAATTTTTCCAGTTCCCCGTTTATTTCCAGCCATTCTTTGCCGGTAAGATGCCTTCCTAAATAAACCGCAATATCAATATCTGAATTATTATTGTAATTTTTTTTTGCTTTGGAAAAAGAACCGAATAAAATTAATAAAATTTCATTAGATATAGTTTTCTTAAAAACATTTATTATATGTCGTTTATACCAAATTTTTTCAGCTTTATTATTATCTCTATTTGGATTTGCACTTGGAGCACAATTATAAATAATATCGGTTAGCGGTTGTTTGTCGTGTGTTTTATATTTATTTATTTTATTAGACATCGTCAATAAATTGTTTAAATAATTATGGTATTACTTTATTTAATAAGGACATATATTATTTTCCATTCTTTTTAAAAGACAATGAAATAAAAGTGAAAGTTTTTCCTTCAAAATCATCGCCGCTATTTTGATATGCAAAAGACCCTGCAAATTTATTTTAAATATCTAAATATTAGATATACTAATAATTGATTATTATATAACGTATTATATCTATTTTGCAAAACAGATATTGTCCCTGCGAAGCTTTTTAACGCAATCTTTAATCTCAGCCCGCTGAAGATTACAGGCATCTTAATGTTCAGGATATTAAAGCTATCTATATTAACGATAAACTGATTAAAAGATAAATATGTTAAAAGATATACATTTATATTATATTTAAGAAAAAAATAACAGCTTGCTTCTTTATTAAAAACAATATTATTTTTATAGCAAGATTTAATTAACCTTGTTATAATTTAGGATATATCGAATTTGGTTAAGTCGCTGCTAAACGGTAGATTGTTGTCAAGTCTGATAGCCCAAACCCAAACTTGAATAGCAACGTTGAAATGGATAAATTTTTAAGATATATGAAACTGGAAGATTTTGTGAACATTCAAATGCGCTCCCAAATAATAACAATTGTAATAACAATTGCTTCATTATGAAACTCCTAATATCCTTAATAAGCGAACATACTATTCCGAATGTTTTGTGTATCGACTATTATAAGCCTGATGCGCTTCTTATGGTTTTCACCGCTCAAGTTAAGCAGAAAATAGAATTTATGCTGAACGGCTTAAAAAGAATATCCAAAGATTTTGATTTTTCCGAAGAAAAGGGAAATTTATGGACGGTTAACGTAAACCATGAGTCTCTTGCAGACGTTGAGAAAAAATTAGAAAACTGGTTTTCTGATTATAAAAACAAAGGCGGCGAAGAATTTGAAGAAATAATAGCCAATATTACCGGCGGCACTAAAATTATGTCTTTAGGTTTATACAATGCCGTTAAACCTATTAAAAATTTGCCTGCTAAAAAATCAATAATAGTATATATTCCGATTAATTCCAATAAAATTGTAAATTTAAGCGAAAATTGCTACGGGTTGCAAAATTGTGAGCCGGAAGTAAATATAAACAGAAGATTAAATATAATCCAGTATTTTGAATCATCAGGCATAGAGATAATATCATCAAATAGAGATATTTTTAATAACGGTTTCGACGATTCGTATGAACATGTGCGGCTTACAAGACAAAACAAAGAAGTATCTAAATTTATAATGCATAATTATGAAAGTTTAGAGAATTTTTTAGGCTCTCTTTTTTACGAATTAGACCATTTGGATAAGAAAAAGAAGTTGCATGATATCGACATCCACTGTATTTTCAACGACAAAAATCATGAAAATTCAATAAAATTAATTAAAGAATTATTTAATTTCAATTATTTAAAACATTTATCCGTTTCTTCTTCTGTTAGCGATAATAAAAATTTAAAGGTTAATATTTCTGTTGAGATAACGGAGCCTATTATGGTGCATCACTATGTGGACGATAGTAAAAACTTAAACGTTTATATAAAAGGTAGAATTGATAAACGCGGATTTGAGTTTCTTAGAGGAGGATGGCTTGAGCAGTTTTGCTTTAACGAACTATATGAATTAAAAGAGTGTAGTATTTTTAACGATCTTGGCATTAACGTAAATGTTAGAAATATCTCACAAGGAAAGGAGGCGGAAAACGAATTTGATGTTCTTTTTACCGAAACAATCGCCGTAAAGCCCCTTGTTTTAACAATGGGGATATAAGGCGATAAGTTTTTCTTATATTATATAATAAAACAATTATAGTATAATTATATCATGCTCAAAACCTATAAATACAAGCTATATAAGTCGAAAGGGTTAAAGCACCTGCATCGGCTTATAAATGTTTCGGCAGATATTTATAACCACTGCATCGCCCTGCATAAGATGCATTATAGATTGTATCGTAAAGGCATCCGGGACTTTTTTAAAGTCAGGTTCGATGAAGAGATATTTCTTGCATTACGATAAGCTTATATCGGAATCCGATGCAAATTCTAAATCAAGTAATCCGAAATCAAAGAGATTATATATAAAGGATAGAGTTAATATGCTTAGAAATTCAATAATTTATAAATCGGGCTACAGTGAAAAGAATGTTAAGGAGAATATTTTTGAGAATGTTTTACCTTCCGCTTTGTAGATGGATTTAGCAATAACAGTTTTGACGACAATAATTTCGGAAGCGGTTTCAGTGATGACGAGTTTTGATTTTAATTATACGCTTTTTACACATTCTCAAAAATTTCCTTTGAGTCTATTTCAAGATTCAATGTTTTAACATAAAGTTTTTCGTTGTTCTCGACTTTTACTGACGTAGTTTCGTCGAATCCGCTGCGATGATCATCGGATGTTGGCACTGCCGATGCTGAGACAGAATCTGAAGCATCGGATGGATTTTCCGGTGTTTTTTCCGTTCTCCTGTAAACATCTATGCTTTTAGTCCTCGGATCTACTATTATGTATTCTATTACGCCGCTTTTTTCATATATGTCTTTTTTTACCCTCACGTCATAGTAGATGTTGGAAGGGGATAAAATCTCTATCACAAGGTCGGGAGCGCCGTCTATGCCATGTTTTTTAATTATATCTTTATTTTTGTCAGATATAAATATTATATCTGGTTGGTAAGCATTTTTGTTATTGAGATATACGTCGATTGGAGCGTTAAGCGCCAGCCCTAAATTATTTTTCTTAACATGGGTATAAATTATCAGTTCAAGATTTTTGGATATTATTTGATGTTCCGTTAAGGGTGACGGACTCATTATTAATTCTCCTTCTATAAGTTGATAGGGACTTCCTTCAGGAAGGTTAAAATAATCCTGAGCGGTATATTGTTTTGAAGATTGTTTAATATATGCCGGTATAGAGGTTTCTTCTAATTTTTCAAGCACGAATGATTGAGTCATAGTTATAAATTTATAAATACTAAATATAAATAATTATTAAATTATTAAATTGAATATTATTTTGACATTTTTTATATTATATCATAGATTAAATATCATAGATTAAACAAAAATATTTTAAATAATCGAAACGATTGAATACTTTCCATGACCGAATGTCGTGTTTTTTCCTATATGTATGAGTTCGCCGAGTTTTATTATCCATAAATATTCGTAGGGGACATTTTCATATGAAATATCACCGATAAAACCGCTCAATTTCATATGAGTTTTCTGCCTGTTTGAATATCTATCCAGAGAGTACCACTTTAGAGATTTTTTAGAGTTTACTTCCAGAGATTTTTCTATATAATAATTAAAATCTAATTCGGAAGCACTGTTTAAAGCGGCGGATTTTTCGGTTTTGGATATTGACATTTCACCGTTTTTATCATTGCTGTCATTAAATTTATTATCATTATTATTAGTATTTACGCAATGAAAAAAATGCAGGTTTGATATTCTCCTCAGGGTATTTCTGACATAAATATGAAACTCAGGTTCTGAAACGAGTTTTTCGTTAAACATAATTCTTGTCGGGGTGATAAATTTTAAATTAACGGAAAATAAGTCTTTATTGTTATTGGTATTTGAGCAGGCTTTATCATTATAATCAAAATAATCAAAGGATTTGTTTTTCGGCATGAAATCACTTATAGAGTAAAGATTCGTAAGGGATTTAAGTTCATCGTTTCTGTGATAGTATAATACATCCTTATCTTTATCGTTTATTATTTTTGTAATTATAAACTTACCCTTCCTCTGTTTTCCTATCCCTTTTTTCCTGCCAGAACAAAAGAATAAGCAAAGTAAGGAAATAAAGAAATAGCCTGACCTATTAAAACAAGGGAAAACTTTATTATTTCATTTTTTTTATAAAAATTCTTTGTTTCTAAAGGCGGCTCGATTACGTAAGGATGGGGAACGGCGGTATAATTTCTTAATCTTTGAGAATTGGAAGGTGGAGGTGAATCAAATATTTTTTTAAACATGCATACCGTATCGAAACTACATTCGTTGCATTCACCGGAATGCGATATACACATAACGTCTTTAAAGATATAACCGAATACGCCTCTAAAGGTAGAGCCTTTATAATCAGGCAGGATGACGTCGTTTTCGGCTTTAATTTCAAAATTAAATTTTGCGATTTTAAAATCTTTAAATATTTCGAAAATATCAAACATATTTTGATTAAATATTTTTGATTTATTATATTGATTTATTTTTTGATTTATTATATTTTATTTTATGTAGATTATATAGAATTTTTTGATAAATGTAAAAACAATATTGTTTTAGGTGATGATGAATTTTCAATCCCGTATAATCTAATTAAATATTAAATAATTAAATTAATTTAACTATCCTTTAAGGAGGATTAAAAATGAAACAAATCAAAGTAAAATTTAATGTAAAATTTAAGAAGTTGTCGGTTTTTCTGGTTATGCTTGCCGCTGCGGCTATTTTTATGGCGGGAGCGGGTAAAGTTTACGCAAGTTCTTATTACAATGATTATTACGTAAGCCTTAACGGGGGACTGGCGGAAACAAGTCCAAGCGGTGTATCATCAAAGTCGGGAGGAACTTTCAATCTTTCTTTCGGCAAAAACTATAACTTAAACAATGTCGTTATAGGAGGCGGCGCAATATTAGGTTATGCGAGCAACGGTTCTTACACTGTAGATAACTTTGACGGATACGGGGATAATGCTAAGGTTTCGGCTCATTCGACTTATTATGGAATATTCGTGAAAGGCGGATACGACTATAATAATATAATGCCTTTTGTGAAATTGGGCTATATAGGTTATACGTTTAGCTCAAGTGTTTCCTATTCAGGACCATATAGCAATCAGTATGCATCTTATTCGGCGCCTTTATCATCCAAAGGAGGCTTATTATATGGCGCAGGCGTAGAATATATGTTTAATCCAAACTGGGGTGTAACAGCGCAGTATTTCGGCGTATCGCTCTCGGGCGGCAAAATAAATAATTTCACCGTAGGAATAGATTTGAATTTTTAACCGTTTGTCTATTCGCTCAGAAATAGTAAATAAAATTTAGCGCCTGTTTTGTCTTTTGTTTTTGTCTCAATTATCCCGAATCGGTTTTGTTATTGATAATTGCTTCATCTGCTTATCGATGGAAAGCCGATATTGGGAATAATTATTTAACTAACATTGTAGGGGAGTCCCGTCTGTGAGGGCGGGGTAGTTCACATCGTCTATAACTTAGTGTAATCTAATTAAAGGATTAATAATTATTTTTCATGAAAACTATTTTAGTAAGCATTGCCGGATTAACTCCTCAGGTAATTACAGAAACTTTGTATTATTATTTGATTGAAAAAAAACCGCAGGTGTGTATTCATGAAGTAAAGATTTTGACAACATTACAGGGAAAACAAAAAATAACGGAAACGCTTTTAGATAAAAAGAGTGGGCAATTTTTTGCGTTTTGCAGGGATTACGGCATAAATCCGAAGGATATTGAATTCGATGAAAGTTCGATAGTCGTTTTAGGCGGAGATGCTCCGATAGAAGACATAACTTCGGATAAAGACAGCGCCGTCATTGGAAACGAAATAGTCAAATTTATAAAAGAAATTTCGATGGTTGAAGGTGCTAAATTTATTTATTCTATTGCCGGCGGCAGAAAAACTATGACCGCTTATTTATCCCCCTGGCAGTTCAGCTATATGGCAAAGATGAAGATATATTAAGCCATATTTTAATCAGTCCAGATTTTGAATCAAACCGCGATTTTTATTATATTCCTCCAAAAGATAAAGAAGTGCCATCTATCGATATTTCAGGAAATATCGTAAAGACATTAAATACTAAAGACGCCAAAATTTATTCATCCGAAATAGTTTTTATAAAATTGCGTAATTTTTTGAACATTAAGGATGATTTGCTTTACGATGATTTAGTTAATATTACTCAGAAACGGCTCGATTTTTGCGGCGATAAGTTAGTCGCATTCGGCATAAAAAATACATTCGTGCTGTTAGGAAGGGAAAAAGTAGAACTTCGCCTGATAGAATTATGCGTATATTTTTTATTTTATTATATTAAAATAAAATGTAAAAATGATTTTTGCGGAGATTGCGACGAATGTTATCTTTCCGTTAATGATATGCTCTCCGAAGACAATAATAAAGTTATATTAAGAATTTACCAAAAAATATATTCAAAAAACAGCGGTCAGCTTGAAAGGCTTACAGGGTCATTTAAAAACGGCAGTAAAGGGGAAGTTTTTTTTATGCAGAATATTTCCAATATTAATAAAAAACTCAAAAAACCTTTAAATGCTTTCGAGTATGCTGTTTACAGGGTTTCTAAAACAGGAAATTACAGCAAAAGATATGGAGTATTCGTAGATAAAAGAAATATAAAAATTGATAAAACAGTGTTGATTTGACCTGAACATTATATTAATATATAGATAGTTATATAAATAGTTATATAAATAGTTATAAAATAAAAGGGAATTTATGGTAGAAATAGATTTGTCGTTGAATAATAATCGGATTTATCTTGGGGTTAAGGTCGAGAGTTATGGCGGCAGAAAATCCTTCGAGGTTAACCAGGAAAATCTGGATATTATCGGAGGCAACATAGCTAAGTTTATAGAGGAGCTTAAATCCCGAGCCAATAATGGATTTAATGATTCTATAACATTGACGGGAGCAACAGCCATCCCTGTTTACCTCATTGCATTCCATATTGTAGCGCATAGCTTCTACGAAGTCAGATATAAAAATGAAATGTACAATATAGTCGTGGCAAAGCACTGACGTAGAATATTTGTTAAATTCATATTGATTTCAAAGGATATAAATTATTCAGGGGAAGAAAGTTTTAAAGGATGGTTGAGAAATACATGGTTTCCTTATACGGACTGCTTGCAGGAAGCATGGCGGGAAGCTTTTCTTGCCGAAGCGTCGGAGGTTTATAAAATAGACCATCCTGCCGATAAATTTGGCAACATTCATGTGAAAATGGTTCGCTTGGAGGTTGAAGCGCATGTTGTCTAACTCAGGTGTTCTGCTCAGAAATCTTTTGCCTGACGATATATTGGCAATAACGGGTTGGCCTTCGTATCCGCCGTGTTTTGAAGAACTTGATTACGCATTGAGGAAAAAAGGCTGGCTTTCGGAGTACTTTAGCAAACCGGATACAAAGTGTTACGCCGCCGAACATTCCGGCGGACTTATTGGATTTGTAATACTGTCTAAAACATCGGAAACGGAAGCCGAATTTAGAATCGCCTTAAGACCGGACAAGACGGGCGAGGGGTTCGGCAAAATAATTATACTAACGGTTTTGGAAGACGGATTTCTGAATATGAGGATTGACAGGATTTATCTTATAGTAAGGAAAAACAATCCGGGCGCAATAAGTTTATACAAAAGCGTCGGGTTTATCGAAAGGGGCGAATGTATTAAAGAAGTAAACGGTAAACAGACTGCTTTTTTAGTTATGGATATTTACGATAAACAATGCTTTCAAAAATCAGAGGAGGAATTATGAAACGCGCTTTGCTCGTTATAGACGTTCAGAACGAATATTTTACGGGCAAACTGTCCGTATCCCACCCGTCTGGCAGTTTTAACAATATTCTAAGAATTATGGATGCCGCAAAACAATATAAAATACCTACGGCGGTAATCCAGCATTCTGCCGAATCTTCCGAATCGCCCATCTTCAGGAAGGGGAGTTACGAATGGGAGCTTCATACCGAAATCGCAAAACGGCACAGAGATATTTTAATAGAGAAAAACTTCCCCGACAGCTTTACCGGCACGGTATTGGAGAAATGGCTTAAGGAAACAACCGCGGATACCGTTGCGATAACCGGATATATGACGCAGAATTGCTGCGACACGACGGCAAGGCGGGCATTTCATCTCGGGTACGGCGTGGAGTTTTTGTCCGACGCTACGGGGACACTTTCCATAACAAACGGCGCCGGTTCCGTTACCGCCGAAGAACTGCACAGGGCTATATTAGTAACGCAGGTGCGGTTCGGCAGGGTTATCGGAACCAATGAATGGCTCTGCGGCTTAAAAGGCTGAATACATACTAAACTTTTAATTAATCTAAATTAAAGGAGGCTTATAAAATGGCTATTATCAAAACCGTGTTGCCCGAAGACGCAACGGGTGAAGTTGCAGAGATTTACGAACAGGCTAAAAATGCAATCGGATTTATTCCGAATTCATTTATTCTTTTGAGCGCCAATCCGTTCATTCTCAAACAGCAATGGGAATATATCGGCAGTATTTTCCGGCACAAAACGATAAGCAATGAACTGACCGCCGCAATCCGCATGCTTGTATCGCACTCCATCGATTGCGATGGAGTGCGATTATTGCATTGATCTGAATACGGGTATGCTTATAAATAAATTCCGCTGGACGATAGACCAGGTAAAAGCTACGCGGGATAATTATCTGAACAGTTCGTTTCAGGACAAAGACAAGGCATTGCTCGGCTTAGTCTTAAAAGCGGTAAAAAATTCAAATAAGGTTAATGCGGAAGACATAGCATCGATGCACATACACGGATGGTCCGACGGCGATATTTTCGATGCCGTTACTTACGGCGCCAAAATGGTTTCAGCCAATATTCTGATTAACGCGTTCAAGGTCGAAACTGAGTTAAACTCACATATCGATAGCGGGAAATCATAATTATTTTGACTTTAATGATTTAAGATGTTAATTTAAAATTTAACGTCCGGGGTTAAAGGAATTTATACAAAGTGTTTAATTATTTTACAGAGAATAGAAACAGATGAACGAAAAAGTTCGTGACGCTTTTGATTCCATAGCTTCAAAATACGACTCCAACAGAAAAAAACTGATCCCCTGTTTTGACGCTCTTTATTCTATTCCTATTTCCTTAATCCCCGAAACATCCACGCGGCTTAATGTTCTTGATATTGGGGCGGAGACGGGTCTTCTTACCGCTTTTCTTCTTGAAAAATATCCCGATTCAAATGTAACTTTTATAAATATGACAGGCGGAATGATGGATATTGCTAAAATAAGGTTTAAGGACAATAATAATATAAACTACACAGTCGCCGACTATATCAATTTAAAAATTTTACCTTATTTAAATCTCAGTGAAACCATTATTAATGCTGGTAGGCACGGGCGGTCTCGAACCGCCGACCCCTACCGTGTCAAAGAAAAACATTAAAATCAACCAAATGGGCTTCCTGCCATCATTTGTAGATTATATGGGGTTTTGACAGTATTATATTTATTGAGATATTTTCCATATATTCTATACATTCGGATATTTTGTGTGACAGTCGTGTGGCAGTTTAAAACAGTTTAAGCATGGTAAAACTTACGCGACGACTAATTCGACAGGCAAGGGCGTATCCACCCCGGCCGTTTTGCTGACATATAATTTTTCTATGCCTATCGTCCTTCCGGCTTTATCTTTTTTTAATATAATCCCCTCGCCTGCTTCTTCAGACGTTACCTCGTCTTTGGGATTTCCAAACCATATATCCATTGTATCGAAGTCCCTGCGGTAATAAACCGTTATTTTTTCCATATCGAATCTCCCTCTTTTACCTTATCCGTCGGATAAGCGGTTATTAAAAAACCTGTCCCGTTTAAATGTCTTGCCACGGCGCAATATAATTTGTCTAATTTCTTGTAATAAAGAAAAATCTCTTTATCTATTTTGCTCCGTCTTATTTCATCGGGGGCTTTTAAGATATTTTTTACGATATCCTCTTTGCCTTCCATTACGGGATGTTTAATATTTATAATATAATCCCAATAATCAACGGTAGTCCTTATTTCGACGTTTAAAGGCGTTTTTATTCTAAAAAATATTTTCTCGCCTCTTGCGGACGGGTTTCCCATTTTTATAATTTTATAATAATATCATTTGCATAATAGCGTAGCAAATTAAAAATATTGTGTTTTTCAATATTTACATATCATTATAGCATAAATATAAGAATATTTTAAAAAAACAAGTAAGACCCAAAATGGGTAAAAAACGATTTTATTTGATTAAATATGATAAGAGATTGAAACCGGAGAACCTTATAAAATACGTGGTGCCGAAGGGGGGAATCGAACCCCCATGAAGTTGCCTTCGCCGGATTTTGAGTCCGGTTATGATATTTTGTAACTAACTGATTTTAATATGTATTTATGCATATAAAAAATATGCCTATGTGAAAATCCCGCCATTAATGTTTTCATAATAACTTTATAGATTTAAAAATTCATCCATTTCTATTTTTGCCTGTTTCAAGATACTGCGCAGAGTTCCCATTGACAGTTCTTTATGTAACGGAACAACGCAACCTATATATCCGTCTGCTGTCTGCTTTTTTAAAACAACATGGCTTCCGCGCTGCCTGGCAACGTAAAATCCCGCTTTTTTGAGTTTATTCACCGCCTCCTGCCCTGAAATATTAGGCATTGACCGCAACCTCGAAGACGGTAGTAAACGGTTTCGGTTTTTCCTCTTTCAACGGAAACTCTTCAAGATAAAGTTCCGTTGCCTCCTTCAGGTTAGATACGGCCTCTTCAAGGGTATGCCCCTGGCTTACGGTTGACACCTCCGGGCAATCGGCAACATAAATATCGCCTTCTTTATGTATAACCGCAGTAAACATTTTTGTCGTCATAATATTTTTCGTCCTTTTAATTAAATAATTCCGTTTAATTTTATTGAATAAATTTCATTTTCTTCGTAAACGCGCCCTTCCGCCTCGTCCTTCAAGCCGCGTTCAATTTTTTGTATTATATATAAAGATACTGGACGTCTTCCAATGTGCAATTATCCGGCAAGCGCTTGAGAAGGTCGGCAACCTCATTTTTGGCCGTCTGCATTTTTTCCCCTTCGTTAAAGATAAAGATTTTGCTTGCATTATTTATGAGCTATATTTACAATCTATATTTATTATAGCATTAATAAAATTATCAAGATAGAATTTGTTGTTGAATTTTTTTAACATAAATCTCACCCCTTAATCGGTTTTTTAATCCCAAACTTTTTGGCCAAGAAACTAATAAATTGCTTTGTATTCCCAATCGTCCGCGCCGCCTTTGTCATATTATAATCGTTTTCCTTAAGAATTTCTTCAACCCTGTCCTTAGTCCATTCCGTTTTCTTACCGGGCTTTGAAGCCTTATAAATATCATTCCAATTCTTGACGAAAAGGTAGGGTTCCTTAGGA
>JAJZYP010000182.1 GCA_021798015.1 bacterium | reverse complement strand
TATTTCTTTTAAACCCTTGTCTTAAAAATTTATATTTAAAAATTATATAAATTTTTTTTATAATATTCGCACTCCCTATTTCTATAAAACTTTTTAAAATCATTTTATCGTTACTTTTTAAGCCCTTATCGTTATCATTATAGCCGTTATAATTATAATACCTCTTATACAGTAAACATCCCTGCCTGTATAAATCCTTTATAATACCTATTTTTTTAAGAAGTTTTCGCATATTATTCGCGCCTGCCCCTATAACATTAGAACCATGCTGGCGATATAAAATCAGCGGCTCGTTTATTATATCTATAACGCCAAATATTTTTGCGACAAGCGCAAACCAGTAGTCGTAAAAAAAAACTTCTTCGCTTACAGGTATTGCAATATTAACAAGGCTTTTATTTATTATCATAGCGCATCCTGTAACAGTATTTTGCATAATCAACCTGTTTAGCGAGTTTTTAGACGGGTTTATTCTTATATGCTTAAAAAAGGAACTGTTTATCGTTTCTAAATCTTTGTTTACAACGGTCAAATCCGAATGGACCAATATGGGTTTATCGGGAAACCTCTTTTCAAGCTCTTTAATCCTTTCGATGCTAATTTCAATCTTTTTGGGAAGCCATACATCATCCTGATCGGAAAACATAATGTAATCCGATGTTGAATATTTCAAAAGTTTATTATAACTTAAATTAAAGCCCAGATGCCCTTTTTTATTACCGTTCCCGCTGTTATTTTTGCCGGCATTGCCATTGTTAATATAAATGACCTTTGAAGGATAACTGCGGACATAATCCATTATAATATCCACAGTTGAGTCGGTAGAACCGTCGTCCCTTATAATGAGCTTAAAATCCTTATAAGTTTGATTTAAAATTGAATCCAGCTGCTCTCTTAAAAATACTTCCCCATTATAAGTCGATAACAAAATATCAATCACGGGCACACTCCTTATAAACGCTTAAGGTTTTCTCCGCAATTATGTCCCAGTTGTAACAAGTTTTAATCAGATCTATATACCTTTTCTTTTCATTTTCATCTATCCCTTTTTTAAAGCATTCTTCAATCTTTTTTGATAATTCTTGAACATTCCCTGTGCGAAAATATCTAAAATCCGGAAGCAAAATCTCTTTATGCGCGTTAATATCGCTCACTAAAACCGGCACTCCGAAACTTAAAGCTTCTAGAAGAGATATAGGAAATCCCTCATAATAGGAAGGTAAGACAAATAACCCTGCATTTGAATATAATTTAAAAATGTCCCCTTTATATACCGCTCCAGTAAATATTACGCCGTTAGTTTTGTTTGCCAAATCCTTAAGTGCTTTGGAATAGTCTGTTTCATGGTCGGCATCCCCGGCTATTACAAGCTTAAATTCAGGACTATCAATTAGCCCGTAGGCATTAATCAAATCATCTAATCCCTTTTCCGGAACAAACCTTGCGGCAGTAAAAATATATTTTCCAGTCCTAATATTAAATTTTTTAAAAATCAAGCTATTACCGGCATTATCAGTATCGTAAGATTTTATATCTATCGGCGTTACGCCGTTCGGAATCAAATAAGAAAGCCTTTTATATTTTTTTTCGATATAGTCTTGAATCCATTTAGCTATAACTACCACTTTATCCGAATATTTCATGGCGTTCTTCTCGCCAAGCCTTAAAGCAAATTTTGCTATAATTCCCCATTTTTTCCTCATATAATCGGGCCCGTGATGTGTCATTACGACTTTATATCCAAATAGCTTAATTAAAGGAATTAAAATGGATGGGCCTATCGAATGAACATGAACTATGTCGGGTTTTAATTTTTTTAATTTAAACAAAGCTAAAAAGGTATGGCTTATCGCCTCTAAACTTTTTAATTTTGGAGAAAAAAGGTGAACGAACCTCACGCCCTTAAAACCGTCTATTTTTTCCTTAATATAATTTTTTCTCGTTATAATGATTACATCTAATCCAAGAGCGACAAGCCTTGGATAAAGCTCTTCGCAATGCTTTTCGACCCCGCCCTGAACATCGGGAAAACCTCTTGTGCCTAATACGACTATGCGCATAAATTTATTTGAAATAATTTAAAAACATATATTTACTTGTCACGATACATTATGCACTTCATATAAAACAACACCATAAAACTTTACGGGCCTAACATTTAAAACACTAAGAATACTTTTGTATGCCTTATACGGGCGAAAATTACCGCTTCCGCTTCCGGGTTGGTAAGCGCTTTTGCTCCTTACAACAATTATATCTGAAATATTATGTGAGCTAATAAAATGTTTAAATGAATCAGCAACGGATTTATTTACATTCTTAAGATCTGGAGCCGGGAAGTTTAATAAAATATTCATAGCGGGATTTTTTGTATAAGATTCCGGCACGGAAACGGGATAACCTCCCGCCAATCTAAAATAAAATCTTGAATATGCCTGATACGCTAAGCTGTACCCAAAGTTTGAAAAAGGCAGTATTAAAACATTTGAATTTTTCTTTATATACCGTTTATAATAACCGTTCAAAAAGAAAGAC
>JAJZYP010000181.1 GCA_021798015.1 bacterium | reverse complement strand
TTTTAAAAGCATAAAAAATTAATAAAAATATTAAAGAATAATATTATACTAATATTTCGTAAATTAAAAAATATGCTATAATAAAAAAAATAATATCAAAGAAATCGTAAGTTCATGAAAGAATCCTTTTAAGATAATTTAAGTTTAAAAAATACAATTGAAAACCGTATATTCAAATATGCAACTTCGGTAACGATAAGTCTTGGGGGGTCACCGGTATGCGGACGGCGAAGATGCGGACGGGTTTATAAAAAAGGGTTGACGGCGCACTGTACAAGGCCAAGCAGGGTGGAAGGAACAGGGCTCCTGCGTATCGTAAGTTCTGCCGGTAAATAATCGCGGAACCAGCGGGGCATTGATAAACTAAGTTGCCAATAAACCTGCCTATAAAAAATCCGCCTATAAAAACTATAGCTAAAATCAATATATCGCATATAAAAATAAAATTAATATGATTAAACATAAGCCCTTAACCTCCGCTTAATTATTTTCATTTTTTTTTAAAACCTTTTTTAAAAAAATTTAAAAAGAACTGTCACACAAAATATCCGAATATATAGAATATATGGAAAATATCGTAATATATAATGCCCTCAAAACTTTAATAAATCATAAGTGAAGGTAGAAAGCTCATTTAATCAATTTTAATATTTTTCTTTGATAATATAGAGTATCCACACCTTTGTCCCTATCGTTGGAAGACACTTTTTTTATAGTAAATCCCGCCCCGCCCAACGCCTTAATTATCGGATAATTTAGGCTCCAAGTCCTCGTAATGGTAATTTCCAACCTTAACTCTTCGGGCAAACGAAAGGTTAACAACTTCGTAGCTATTCCTTTTTGCCTGTTTGCCTTTCTTACGCAAAGAGTTGTATAGTAATTACATTTTACGTTAAATTCTTTAGGCGTTACGTTGGATAAGAACGCCATAAATCCCGCCATATATCTATCGTCTATAAATGCCGCGAGAAAATTCTGCTTTATCATCGATTTGAAATACGCATAAGGTCTTTTATCCGCTATTTTTGCCCTGCAATTTATTTTAAGCAGGCTATTATTGTATACTTTTCTTTCGGATAACGGCGGATAGAACTCCTTGTCGCACTCGCAAAGAATTTTCCATATTTCGTCTTTCATTTTTTCGTCGGTAATACGTTCAAAAAACTTGATAGTTATATTGTCGGCCATTATTTTTTATGATTTTTTTCGTAATAATTTATTAAATAATTCATTCCTATGACGTTCACCCGCACGTCGTCAAGTCTTATAAAAGACCTTTTTACGATACTTATAGTATTTTTAACGCCGAACCTTTCGTCTAATTTGCCGATGTTCGCATATACGGGCTTTTTAATATGCTTGGACATTTTTAAAATATCTTTAAGGTCTCCTGCCGTAGTTAGAAGCATAGCTTCCGGATTATCGTCTCCGTATTTTTTTTCTACGTAAAATCTTTGATATTTATTTTTCATATCGAATATGACGAGCGTAGGAAAGTCGAAAGGCAAATATCTTAAAACGTGGAAAGTAAATCCTTTTGGATATAATATTCCTACTATATGTCCATTTTGAACTCTTGGTATGGAATTAGGCAGTTTATAAATAACGTCATGATAAAATATATAACTTTTGCGCGCCGGCGGAAGATAAGCATGCGTCGGAACGTAATCCATAAGTTTTTTCTTAAACATTTTTCTTAGCCTGTTCGGATGAGCTTCTATTTTTCTTGCTCCGGCTTTAATTTGGGCAAGAATTGACGGTTCTATAATAGGATAAGTCGTTCCGTTCAAAGCGAAAGCAAATACTTTAGACGGCAATAATAAAAGAATAGCAATTATTAGTAAATTAATCCCCATTTCTTTTTATCACGACCTTTTTGATAAAATCTTTCATTATTTTATTTCTTTCTTCCGCCGTTTTAGGGTCGGTATAAGAATTGATATTTTCGACCTCTTTGATGTATTCTTTGGGTTTTTCTTCTTTGTCTTTTTTAACTAAATTAATAAGTCCCATAATTTATCTCCTTATTTTATTAAGGGATAAGCTATCCCTATGATTTCTTTTTTTCTTACGAATCCCCAGTATCTCGAATCGTAGCTGTCCCAAGCCGTGCCCATGGCGAAATATCTGTTTTTGGGAATTATTCCGTTAAAAACAAAATGCGGAAGTTTAAATCCCTTGCCGTGGTCGGAATAATTTCTGCCAAAGCCTAAATACTTGCCGTTGCAATAATAACGGTAATGATTTTTTATAAGAACCGTTTTAAGTGTGTCGCCGGGGACGCACCTCATATACTTTACGAACAACGAGCCTTTGGGATAAAGACCGCTGCCTTTAAACCTAAAGACGAAAAAAGCGGAGACGGGTATATTTTTATCAAGTCTGTTTACGTAGAAGTATTTCGGTTTTACGCAAGTCTGGTAATTCCAGCCGAAATAACCAACGTATTTTGCGTATATTAAAACCGACAAAGAACCCGCCGCCATAAAAAACAAAATCAATAAAGGAAAGCGGTATTTGCGGCATTTAGAAATAAATTTATCTATTTTTCTTATTTTCAAATAAAAGTCCTCCTTTATTTGCCT
>JAJZYP010000180.1 GCA_021798015.1 bacterium | reverse complement strand
TATCGGATAAGATTGATATGCTTGATAACAAGATTGACACCGAGGTTAAGAGGCTATCGGATAAGATTGATATGCTTGATAACAAGATTGACACCGAGGTTAAGAGGCTATCGGATAAGATTGATATTTCTATTGGAGCTTTAGATAAAAAATTTACGTGGGGGTTTGGCATAATAATAAGTATGTTTGCCGTTATGCTGGCTTTTTTTACTTATTTTGCAACAATAATACATTAAAAATACATTAAATATTCTATTTTGAGTATTTCACCGCATCTGAAATTTAAAATTCTAAAATTTATTTAAATGGGGGTATTTGGATATTTCTATCCAAAGACCCTTAAACAATGCCTGTTCAGGGTCTTTGGATAGTTTATATGGAATGGTATTTAATCACGGTTTAATATAAGCATATCCTTGCATTTCTTTTTTAGTGATATAGAATATCCCTCCGGGATACATTACATCCGCAAAAGGATATATCTGGGCTTTTGTAACATGCATACCTAACATTGTCATATGACAGACAGCCAGTTTTACGCCTGATGCATTCAGGCTTTGCAATATTGCATAATATTTCTTATCATCTTTTTTGATAAACATTTTAATTGCAGGTCCGTAAGCAGCTAATATAATGTGGTATTTAAACCCGTATTTTTCAGAAAAATTTAAAGCATTCGAAGCATTGTGTATTGTTAGCAGCCACATTTTAGGATTATTGGGGACCTGAAAAATGGCTTTAAACGTATGGTGATTAAAATACGGCTGCGTTTTTAAATCCTTACCATGCCATGCGGCAAAGGCGCTTAACGGTGAAAATGCAATTAATAATAAACCGGCAATTAATGCCAATCCAAAATTCTTTTTAATAATTTTTGTCATTTTCTTTCTCCTTTTTTATTTTTTCTTTGGTTTTGTCATAGGAACATGTATTCTATGACCATTAGATATGTATGTAAGGTAAATATCTAAGTATTCAACAACCTTTGAATTAGGACCATAATTAAAACCCCCCTCTCCCCTTAATATGCAATGTCTTAATTGATCTTGTAATGAGTAAGGAATTTTTTTATTAGAGTATATGCTTGCTTTTTTAAATTTTGGGAAGTAAGTAGCAGGAAACGGGGGAATCGGAACCAACGACCCTTTTGTCCCTTTGCCCGTAATATCGGCTATTGTATGGCAGGTTAGGCATGATTTGCCATTAGCTCCTACAGGGGTTTTATAATATTTTTTGCCTAACTTAACAGCCTGCATAAAGTTTTTTGGCTGGCCGGCAAATACGTTATTAATAGCATATAGCATTGAAATAGTGATAAAAGCGAACAATAACACAAAAAAATGGACATTAATCTTTTGCATTTTAATCCTCCCGTATTTATTAAGTTTAATAAGTTTTAATGTACTCAAATCCCTGCATTTCTTTCTTAGCTATATAAAAAACTGCCCCAGGATAGGCAATTTTCACAAAATTGAATAATTGTTTAGGTTTAATATGAAGCGTCTTCATCGTTAAATGGCATGCGATAAACTTTACCCCATAAGTACTTAGACTTTGTATCGTCGGATAATTTTTTTTATCATATTTTTTCATCAAAAATCTTATTCCGCCCGGGGAATAAGCTACTACATCTATCTTAAAATTTATAAAGTGCGAATTGGATAATATCACGGCATTCGAAACATCGGATAATGTTAACGCCCATTGTTTAGGATTTGCCCTTGCTATAACATATATCTCTTTTAACGTATGATGTGAAAAATATTTATAAACATTTATAATTCTTCCTTTAGCGTATAAATTAGCCGGAAAATTTATCAAAGCAAACAAAATTAGGATAGCACATGCAAATAAAATCTTAATCTTCATAATGACATATCACCTTTTATTAATTTTATGATTTTACATCAACTTATTTATTATTCTGCTTATTATCCCGCCGTTCTTGAATGCCTGTATATCGCATCTTCCGTTTTAACGGATTTAATATTCTTATGTTTTCTGATATATTCCGCTATAATGTCATAAGCCTTGTATTTTGTCAGCCCCTTATCGGACGAATTCATATTCTGCATCTTTCCGCCCGTGGAAACCGCCCAGTATTTTTTATTTAAGTCTAAAGGCTTCCCTTTAATCTCCCACGATTTAATCCTTTTATGCAAGGGCTGGTTTATAAGTATATGCAGTTTTGAATTAGATATTCTGGTGGCATCTCCACCCATTTGCAGATATGCGTCTTTAGCGAAAACATCGCTTAAAACGCTTAACTGAGAAAGCAAAAGCTCTTTGCCGGTAAGACGGGTTTTATAAACCTCGGGGTAGGTCGTGCCGTATTCTCCGTAAACATGTTCCATGGTAATTTTTTCCCCTGGAAGAATCGTCTCACCCCATCTCCAGCCGGGGGCAAAAAATAACGGAGTGTCGAATTTTTCTATAAATGCCTGCTCTGCAACATTATCAACCGTGCTTATAAATGTAGCCCTTCTGTATAACAGATCTTCGGATACACCCAATTCTTCGTTAAGCTGATTATTATAAGGGGCATACTGTTCGTCTATTATGCGGGATACCTCTGCATCCGGTTTAA
>JAJZYP010000179.1 GCA_021798015.1 bacterium | reverse complement strand
ACAGCGGAATAATCATACGGCAAAAATTCCCTATTGGAACAGTTCGCACATTTTACCTTCGGTTTACGACAAAGAGCCGAAACCCACTCGTTTCCGCATACGGGACTGTATCCCTGCTTTCCGGTTTTATTACTTTTCCATAAACGGGCATACAAATCGTCTCTGCCCATAAAATAATTTTTAAAAATATTAATTTTTTCGTCTGCGGTTAAAAAATTTTTTAAAGCTGAAGATGAAACGGCGGAATCTGAAGAATGGCAGGCGTAGCCGATAGACGAGTCTGAAGAAGATATAGTACTTTCCGCACTTTTATTTACTATAAGATTTAATTTATTTATATATTTTGTTTTTAATTCGGTCAATAAAGCAATTTGTATATCAAGCTTTTTAATCTTTTTTTCGATAATCTGTATTTCTTCGCCAGCGTTTAAAATTGTTTCCGTTTCAGGTACAAATTCCATATTTATCTATAGTATAGAAAGATACATAATTTATGATTCATCAATTATACTGCGCCGTTTTAATTATAAATTAGAAACGAATTAGTTGTTAATTATATATTATGATATAATTTTTTTGAATTTAAAACAAAATAAAATAAAGAATAGTGGCAGAAAAATTAGATTGTGAATAATAAGCGTGAACAAAAAGAATTTTGCCTGATATTATTAATAAATCGATGTCGCCTCCTTTTTTTTGATTCATCGGTTATGGAGCCGAATAAAAAAATAGCCGCATTTTTATCGAAACCGTAAATCGTGTCGGAAATGGTCTTAATTTCTTCGGAGGCAAGCCTTATCGCCGTATTTTATATTTTATTTATTATTTTCTATAGGTAATTTCGGGATATTTGCATATTCCGAGATTACCTATGAAGGTTGTATTAATTTATTGGAAAATTATACAAACCACCCTTTGGAATTATAAACTCTTTGCATTTGACTTTATATAGACCATACTATATACTGGTCTATATAAATAATGAATAGTCAAATATTACATTAGATAATATCAACGGTTTATTGGCGCTGGTATTTTAATTATCGAGAAATAAATAATAAGATGAATGAGATAATAAAAAACGCAGGAGGGATTGTATAATGAAAATAAAAATCGGAGCTTATGAAGCTAAAACCAAACTTCCTATGATATTGCGCAATGTTAAAGGCGGACAGTCATATACTATAACTAACAGGGGAGAAGAAGTGGCTGAGTTAACGCCCAGCCTGAATATAAATAAGAAAAACAAAGACCTTGCAGTTGAAAAAATAAAGGCTCTTATGCTGGACAATCCCGTCAAAGGAGTTAATATAAAAGATATAATTTCCGAGGGCAGGCCATGAGGTTTGTTCTCGATAATTCCGTCACTATGAGATGGTTTTTCGGAGACGGAAAACCTGATGAACTAAATTATGCAAAAAACGTACTCGAATCTATGAAGAATGCTGCTGCTATAGTGCCTGCTATATGGGGACTGGAAGTGTCAAACGTTATCGCCAGAGCCGAATCTAAAAGCTTAGTGACTGAGGCAAGAAGTACAGTATTTCTTGAAACATTAAAAGAACTGGATATCGAAGCAGACTTTCAGACACACTTACGTTCGCTTGACGACATTCTTAATTTGGCAAGACGCTACGGATTATCTTCTTACGATGCTTCTTATCTTGAACTGGCTTTGCGGGAGGATCTTCCTTTGGCTACATTAGACGAAGATTTAATTAAGTCCGCCGAAAAAGTCGGAATTAAAATTTATTATTGTTTTGTTTAATTTTCATGATATACTCTAAATTAGTAGTATAATTTAGTAGCATAAACAATCTTGCCATAATGTAGGTAAAATGGGACTTACAAAAAAATCTATAACAATTTCTCAAGATTTATATGAAGCTACCAAAAATATATCTGACAATTTCAGTTCGGTAGTCGCAGCCGCTATTGAAGAATATCTAAAAAAAAGTGCATAGAAAAAGCTAATCTGAGTTTTGGTTCTTGGGAAAAAAAGAAAAAAGAAAGCATAGATATAGTCAATGAACTAAGAGAGGAAAAGAATAGAAGCTATGCAGAAGATAATCGTTGATGCCGATATTGCTATTTTATTTCACTCCGGCGGTCATAAAAGCTTCGCTTTTATAAACGCCCGCCTACGTATTCTTACTCCCGCCTGTGTTTGACGGTTTTTATATTTTTACAAATTATTTATTTTTTTTTAGTCTTTCCGGCAGGCAATGCAGTAAGGAAGAAGCTATATAAAAATCGATCCATTCCTCGTTATCCAGTCCGTAATGGCGGAGTAGTTCACCGGATAAAATCACCGATATTACAATTTAAAAAAATTGTATTATAAATTGTATTATAACATTGCCTAATTTTTATTACAATGTTATAATGTATTCATTATGAATACATTAACTTATAAAATTATTGCATTGAGGGAGGGGAAGATAATAAAATGTTGACTATTAGAGTACCGAATGAACTTGAAAAAAAAATTCGCGCAAGGGCAAAAGTTAACGATAAAACTATTTCCGAACAGATTAGGGAATACCTTTTAATTGTTACCATTGCCGAAGAAAATGAAGATCTGCCGTTTTCATTTATTAAAGA
>JAJZYP010000178.1 GCA_021798015.1 bacterium | reverse complement strand
ACAAAGCATTTCCATACATTCGCCAGTGATCCTAATTTTTAAATCATCTCTACTAATGAAATTCTTTACAAAAGCAGTTCTAAAATATTTAAGATTGCCCCCAGCCTTTTCGATATTCTCTCCAGACCTGTTTTTATAACCATGAATCACTTTTGTGATTCTGGGATAACAAATATCTTCTGCTATCCTATTACCATCCCCATTAAAATCTTCATTATTCGTACAAAGAATAAATTGTATATATCTGCCCTTGTTTTGCAATTTTAGCACAGCTTCGCCTGTCGTTCCCGTTCCGGCAAAAAAATCTAATACAACACCATTTGTAATTTGAGTAGCGGCAATAAGTTTCTCAATAAGTTTTGACGGTTTGGGATAATCAAATATTTTCTTCCCAAAAAAGTCCCTTTGTTCGTTATCCCCATCTTCATTGGAACCCCAACCATCTTTATAAAGGTTTTTCGGATCAATCTGGGAAGAATAATCGCTTTGCTCAGCACTTCTAATTCTATTTATTATTTGTTCAACCTCATCTCTTGGTTTTTCTTCATATACGGCATTTATTAACTCTTTATAAATATCTTCTATATCGCTTTTACTAGTTCTAAGCAATAAGTCCTTTAATTTTTTTTCTCTTGGATGTTTTACAATCCTGCGTAAATACAAATCACGGGTAATATACAATTCTCTATTTAATGCAAATTCATTAAGGCTCATTTGGTCGTATCTCCACTCCGCCTCTATAACAATATCTCTAAAAAGCATTTTATCTTTAATAATTAGATCGCCAACTATTTTAAGTTTCATATTTCCGGCAGATATTTCAGTTCCAGCCGGTAATTCATAATTGGCTTCTTTGTAGTTTGACATAATCCCTGCAGGTATGATTCTCTTAGAAAATCCATTTCCAGGATTCACACAAGGATAAGTTTCAATATCATCCTTGATTTCGCCCACCAAGCCTTTGTATGAGTTAGAATTTTTGCAATAAGCTAATATATATTCTTTAACATTTGTTATCGAACTGTCAAGATGGGATCCCTTCTTCTTTTTTTCCCAAACAAGCGAGCCGATAAACTGTTTTTCACCGAAAAGAGAATCGCAGAGCAATTTTAATTGAGCATATTCGTTGTCGTCTATTGATATTAAAATAACGCCATCATCTTTGAGAAGGTTTTTTGCCAAATTAAGTCGCTTCGAAATAAAAGATAACCACTTACTATGTCTATATGTGTCATTCTTATCTACCCATTGATCATTGAATTTCCATTCTTTTGACCCTCCAGTGTTATACGGCGGGTCAATATATATGACATCAATTTTGCCTTGATGCGTATAGTTTAAAACTGAAAGGGCATGGTAATTATCCCCTTCAATTAAAATGTTGATTGGCTTTGTTGGATCGGTTTTGATTTCTTTGTCTTTGGCTTCTTTCAAAACCGGCAAAGCGTTTTCCGATTCTTTTTCAAACTGTTCTTTCGTTTTTTCTTCATCCCAAATCAACCCATATCCTTTGCGAGATTCAAGTTTTTCTATAATGTTGATTAGATCGTCTTTGGATAGCTGTGAATAATCTCTTGGCATATTTTTATTTATTCATTATAATATTTAATAATAATTCATCTTGCCTGTATTTTTAAATTCTTTTCATTTGTGCAATTATTTGATTAGCGAGGCTTCTTTTATCTATTAAATAATTATCCCACTTGTTCGATTCTTTTTTCTTTCGTCCGGCAACAAACCCGAAAGATTTTCCGCTATCGAGTTTATTAGCTAATTTAATAAAATCCGGGGCGGGGACAAACCAGATATAATCCCATAAGTCGCCTTCTTCCGTATCAAAAAAGCAAAAAATAACCGCCGTGGAATAATTGTCGACAATAGTGGACGCTTTCGTTGTGGCCGTAAAAATTTTATCGGGGTTGTCGCCATAACGGCTTTTAATTTGGATATACATCGTCTTTAAACTGCCCTTTTCCTTTACAATTAAATCTATACCCTCATCGTCGGAAATAGGTTTATAACATGACAAAGTAGTATCTCCGTAAAGAATTATAAGTTCGGCAATTCTCGCTTCGGCAATATCGCCTTTCTGTCTTGTCGAAACATCTTTTGAAACTTTGTAAATCTTTTCGGACTTTTTTATTTCTTTAATACTTAAATCTTTAAAATCTTCGTTTAACCGGAAAACAGAGGGATCGGTTTTAATAAAGCGGGATTTTTCTTTTTTAGAATTTATATCAACGACGAGCTGGGCGTTCATTGTCGCCTCGGGTGTTTTACCCGCGGTTTTAAGCCAACCTTTATTTAAAGCTATCTTTGTAATTTCTTTGCTATGTAGCGGTTTATTGGTTTCTTTTAAAATTTGATAAGCGATGTCTTTAAATGAATTCATATTAGATTTATTTAAAATAAGTTTGATTATGATTCATTCATATTTTTTATCCATGGACAACATTTTTTATTTTGTTTTTGCATATCTTCCCATGAAATCCATCCTAATCTATCCGTTATTTGCGATACTGTCAAGTTTTTTGTGTAAATTCTTTTTATTTTTTTTAAAATGGCAAATTAGCCGTTTTTAAAAACCTCTCTATATAACATTTACTTTTATTTTA
>JAJZYP010000044.1 GCA_021798015.1 bacterium | reverse complement strand
AAAGCGATACGTTTTGATGAATTGCACGAAAATTTTACATTTTTTTTATTTTTATACCATTTTTTATAGATTAAAAATCCTTTTATTCCATTTAAACCATGGCGATATTCATATATAATGCGAATATTGTTTTTGAGTTTCTTTGCCGATAAAATTTTAGGGGGATGGGGAGGCGTTATTATAGGAGGAGTGGGGTAAGCTGTTTTGGCACATCCGGATAAAAAAATGGTGGGCAGCAAAACGGCAAAGATTAAAATTAATAAAGTAATGGATAAAATTCTCTTATTACTTATATTACTTAAGTTACTTAAGTCTTTCCAGTAATTTCTTATTTCTTTTAATTTCTTCTTCATAATCGTTTATAATAGCTTCAACCCTGTTTAAAGCGGTTCCGCCATAAGATTTTTTTAAATTGACAGAAGCTAACGGATTAAACGCATCAAATATGTCGTTCTCAATAGCATCGCATATTTTCTTATATTCTTCAATCCTGAGCTGCGACAATGTTTTTTTATTTTCTTTGGCATAATTTACGACCTGTCCAACTATTTCATGAGATTTTCTAAACGGAATATGCTTTTTTACAAGATATGTCGCGATGTCGGTAGCATAAATAAAATCATCTTCCAACTTTGAGAGCATATTTTTTGCATTGAATTTGACCGTTTTTATAATCTCCTTAAAAATTAAAAGGGAGTTATAAACGGTATCCGCGCTTTCCACAACTGGCTTTTTATCCTCCTGCATATCCCTGTTGTATGTTAAAGGCAGAGCTTTCATCATTATAAACAGAGATAAAAGGTTCGATATAACCCCGCCTGTCTTTCCTCTTATAAGCTCCAGAACATCAGGGTTTTTCTTTTGGGGCATAATGCTTGAACCGGTAGTAAACTCGTCCTTTAATTCTATAAATCCGAATTCTTCGCTATTCCATATTATCAACTCTTCACAAAACCTTGAAAGATGCATCGCAATCATGGAAAGGGCAAAATTAAACTCAAAGGCAAAATCCCTATCCGAAACGCTGTCCATACTGTTTCTTGAAATCTTTGAAAATCCAAGCATCTTTGCCTCTAACTGTCTGTCTATTTCAAAATCCACACCTGCAAGAGCGCCGCTTCCAAGCGTAAGAACATCGGCTGTATCGTAACAGTTTTTTAATCTTTTAAAATCTTTAGTAAACATCTCATAGTAAGCTAAAATATGATGGGCTAACGACACGGGCTGCGCATGTTGAAAATGCGTATATCCGGGAAGAATAACGTCTATGTGGCTTTTGGCAATATCTACAAGTTCAAACCTTAAATCTAACAATATATGGGCAACTTTTTTAATTTCGTTTTTCACATAAAGTCTAAAATCAATCGAAACTTGATCGTTTCTTGATCTTGCGGTATGAAGTTTGGCTCCTGAAACAGGGGCAAGATCTATTAACCTTTTTTCTATATTTATATGAATATCTTCATATCTTTTGTCAAATTGAAAGGCGCCTGTTTTAATATCATCTTTTATTTTTAACAGGGATTTTTCGAGCTCTTTCTTTTCTTTTTCGCTAACAATACCGGCTTTTCTTAATGCGTAAAGATGAGCAATGCTTCCCATAATATCAAAATCAGCAAGCCTTTTATCGATGTCTATCGAAGAGGTAAAATCTGCCGTAATCTTTGAAATGTCCTCCTTAAAGCGCCCCCTGATAAAATTGTTACGGACACCCTGTTCTTTTTCTTTTACCTTAGCCTGTTTTTTTTTCTTTGAATTTATATTATTCATATTAGAGTTTAGAACCCTGTCTGAACCTGAGTTTATATCGTAATGACTTTAAATGAATAAATCCTGTTGCATCGTTCTGTGAATATGCCCCCTTGTCATCTTCAAATGTAACTATATTTTTTGAATAAAGGCTTTTATCTGATTTTCTATATAAAACCTTCATATTCCCCTTGTATAATTCTATTCCGATATGCCCGAAAACAGATTTTTGGGTGCGGTCTATTAACGCCTGAATGGCGTTAAATTCGGGACTAAACCAGTTACCATCGTATATTAGCTTTGAATACTTTGGAATAAGGTTGTCTTTAAGTTCGATTTCCTCACCCGTTAAAGTAATAGACTCCAAAAGCCTGTGCGCAAAACTTAAAACCGTTCCGGCGGGCGTTTCATAAACACCTCTTGATTTCATACCCGTAATCCTCGTCTCGACAATATCGGCTCTTCCTATACCATTTCTGCCGGCAATTAAATTTAGCTTTTCTATAATCCCGAATGGTGTCATATTTTCCCCGTTTAACGACACAGGATTGCCGTACTCGTAAGCAATATCTATTGCCTCAGGAATATCGGGGGCTTTTTGGGGAGAAACGGTAATCTCAAACATAGATTCATCGGGAGCATTTTCCAAATCTTCCAGAACGCCGCCCTCGTAGCTTATATGAAAAAGATTTTTATCGCTCGAATAAGGCTTTTCTTTTGTAACAGGAACCGCAATACCGTTATCTTCGGCATATTTGACAAGCTCAGCTCTCGATGATATTTCCCATGCTCTCCATGGGGCGATTACCTTAATATCGGGATTAATCGCGCTATATGTAAGTTCAAATCTAACCTGATCGTTTCCCTTTCCCGTTGCCCCGTGAGCCACAAAATTTGCGCCCTTTTCGGCGGCTATTTCTATCTGCCTCTTTGCTATGAGCGGTCTCGCAATAGCTGTCCCCAACAAATATGTGCCCTCATAAAGAGCATTGCCTCTTAATACCGGAAAGATATAATTCAGAGCAAATTCCTCTTTCATATCTTCAACTATGGCTTGGGTTGCGCCTGTCTTTAAAGCCTTTTCTTTCACGGAATTCAAGTCTTCTTTTTGCCCCACATCGCAACAATAGGCTATAACATCTGCTTTATAACTATTAATAAGCCATTTTAATATAACAGAGGTATCGAGTCCTCCAGAGTACGCCAAAACAATCTTATCTTTCGCAATAGTCATAATGAATATTTTCTCCTGTAAGCACCCAAAATTTTCTACCTGCAATTTTAAGTGAGCATGTATTTATTTAAAAAGCATCTCCATTATTGCCTTTTGCACATGAAGCCTGTTTTCCGCTTCCTCAAACACATAAGGCGAAAATCTTTCGAATACGGATTCGGTAACCTCTTCGTTTCTGTGAACGGGCAAACAATGAAGGAATATAACATCATTTTTAGCGCTGTTAACTACTCCGTCATCGATAATGAACGGTTTAAGCCTGTCAATCTTTTCTTTGTTATCTTCTTGTCCCATACTGATAAAAACGTCGGTAGTAATAACATCGGCATTGCGAGCAGCGGAGGTTTTATCATGTGATACAACAAAATTCCCGCCCATTTTTTTAGAATCGTTTAAAACCTTTTCGTCAACCTTAAACCCTTCAGGAATGGCTAAAACAAGCTCAAAACCAAGCAACGGCTGAAGACTGATCCATGAATTTGCCATATTGTTAGCATCCCCAAAATAGGTTATTTTAAGATTTTTAAGAATATTTCGGGCATTATTATCCTTAAAGGTCTTTAAATCGCCCCCCGTTTTAACTTCATAAACAGTGAATATATCGGCTAATATCTGCGCAGGATGATACAAATCCGTAAGACCGTTAATCACTGGCTTTTCAAAATAACGCGCAAATTCCTCGATTCTATCCTGTTCGAAAGTTCTTACTATCACTCCATCTATATACCTTTTTAAGACTCGCGCCGTATCTTTTATGGGTTCCCCTCTGCCCAATTGAAGGTCCTTAGGCGACATAAAAATTGGATAACCGCCTAATTCAACAACGCCTACTTCAAAAGACACCCTTGTTCTGGTTGATGACTTTTCGAATATAAGACCTATCTTTTTACCCGATAGACAGTTGTTGCACAGAGAAGAACGATTGGCTTTTAAAAAAGCGGACCTTTCAAAAAGATTATATATTTCATTCTCTTTTAAATCATAAATGGACAAAAGGTTTCTTGAAGTTTTCATAATTTTATTTTATCATTTTTTTAAGTAATATTTTTTAGAACCAAGGAAACCGCATTTATAATTAAATCTATTTCATTCTTTGCGATAATTAACGGGGGCGTAAGCCTGAGAACCTTATCTTGAACGGCCGTAGTCAAAAATCCATTTTCTATAAGTTTAATTGCAATATCACGCGCCTTTAAATCATAAAATTCAATTGCGCTTATAAGCCCGATAGTTCTTATATCTTTGATTAATTTTGGAAACTCGGCCTTCAAATCGTTTAATTTAAGACTAATGTAATCGCCCTTTTGTAAAACATCATCCAAAAACCCGTCTTTCATTATTTCGTCAAAAAAGGCGTTAGCCGCCGCTAAAACAAGCGGTCCGCCTCCAAATGTCGATGCATGATTACCCGGTTCAAAAGCCCCTGCTACCTCATCTTTTGCTAACACGGCGCCAATTGGAAGCCCGCCTGCCAGCGGTTTTGCAAGAGTCATGATATCCGGTTCCACATCAAAATTCATATAGGCAAAAAGCTTTCCGGTTCTTCCAAGTCCAACCTGAACTTCATCAAAAATTAAAAGAATATCGTTTTTAAAGGTTAATTCTCTAAGCCGTTTTATATAATCTTTACCGGCTATATTAACGCCGCCTTCCCCCTGAATAGGCTCCACAATAACGGCGCAATATTCCTGGCTTTTAACTAAATTCTCAATATCCGTTATATCGTTAAATTTTACATAAGTAAAACCCTCGAGAAGCGGTTCGAATCCGTTGTGATATTTTTGCTGCCCGGTTGCCGAAAGCGCTCCAAAAGTCCTGCCATGAAAGGAATTTTGCATCGTTATTATCTTATGTCCCTTTTTTGAAAATTTCTTCGCAAAAATTCTTGCAAGCTTAATGGCGCCTTCGACGCTTTCCGTCCCACTATTGCAAAAGAAAACTTTATCCGCAAATGAATTTCGGCAAAGTTTTTCAGCAAGCAACCCCTGAGGTTCCGTATAAAAATAGTTGGATACATGAATTAATTTACCCAGTTGTTCCATTATAGCGGAATTTATAACCTTATTGTTGTATCCAAGGTTATTTACGGCTATCCCCGAAGCAAAATCAATATAACTTTTGCCGTTTTCATCAAAAAGGGTTACCCCGTCGCCTTTTACCAATGCCAGATCAAATCTGCCATAGGTGTTCATAATATACTTATTTGTAAGCTCTTTTATGTTCATTTTATCACCAACATTATCATCCCGCATTCTATCTTGTCCCAACCCGTATCTTTCCCTCCATATCCGTCCTCAATGCGTTATCTGAGTTCCTATACCTTTTTTTGTAAATATTTCCAATAAAACGGCATGAGAAATAGTTCCATTTATTATATGGACCTTCTTAACCCCTAAATTTAAAGCATTTATACAAGAATTAGCTTTGGGTATCATTCCGCCGTGGATAACCCCATCTTTTATCATCTTTTTTATCTCGTTTTCTTTTGCCGAAGATATTAATTCGTTTTTTGAATCTAAAAGCCCGTCCTGGTCCGATAAAATTATAAGTTTTTCAGCCGCAAGTTCGGCGGCAATCGCTCCAGCCGCCAAATCTGCATTGATGTTAAGGGTATTTCCCATTTCATCCATACTAACGGGGGCAATCACAGGAATAAAGGCTGCATCGAGTGTCAATAAGACCTCTTTGTTAACCCTTTTTACAACTCCCACATTGCCAAGGTCGATATCATCCTTTTTTATCCTTTCGGCCACAATAAGGTTACCGTCTTTCCCCGATAAGCCGCAAGCCTTGCCTCCAAATTTATTTATCAGGGCAACAAGGTCTTTATTAACTTTGCCGGATAAAACCATTTCAACCACTTCCATCGTGTTTTCATCTGTTAAACGATAGCCATCGTGAAAATTAATTTTTATACCGAGTTTCTTTAAAAGATTGTCAATGTCTTTTCCGCCGCCATGAACTATTATTATATTAATACCGACAAGCTTTAAAAGAATAATATCTTTAATAAAACCCGCTTTTAAATCGTTATCCGAGGCAATGGAACCCCCAAATTTAATTACGAAGGTTTTTGAAGTAAATTGTTGAATATACGGCAACGCTTCAAGCAGGACATTAGCTTTTTTTATATATTCTTCCATTACAGTATGTACCTTGAAAGGTCTTCGTCTTTCACTATATCTTTTAATCTGTCATCGACATAAGCCTTGTCTATAACAACCTTTTTGGAAATTTTAAAAGGGGCTTCGAAAGAGATATTTTCCATAACCTTTTCTAAAATAGTATGAAGCCGTCTTGCGCCGATGTTTTCTGTTTTAAGGTTGACCTCCTCGGCAATTTCGGCAATTCTTTCTATTCCGTCATCCGTAAAATCTAATACCACATTTTCGGTTTTAAGAAGCGCAAAATACTGTTTTATTAAAGCGCCTTTGGGCTCTTTCAATATTCTTATGAAATCTTTTTTGGACAGCGAGTCCATCTCGACCCTTATCGGAAATCTTCCCTGAAGTTCGGGAATTAAATCCGACGGTTTAGATACATGAAACGCCCCAGCCGCAATAAATAAAATATGGTCCGTTCTAACCACTCCGTATTTTGTCATAACATTTGAGCCTTCTATTATAGGAAGCAAATCTCTTTGAACGCCCTCTCTCGATACATCGGGACCGTAAGATTTTTCTCTTGAAGCAATTTTATCTATTTCATCGATAAATATCAAACCTGAATTTTCCACACTTTGAATTGTATTCTTGATAACTTTATCCGCATCGACAAGCCTTTCACTCTCTTCGCGAATCAAAATATCATAAGCCTCAGTGACCTTTACCTTTTCCAATTTTTTTTGTTTGGGAAACATATTAGAAAACATGTCTTTAAAATCCTGCCCGATATCATCTATTCCGGATTGCGAAAATATTTCTATAATAGGGATAGGCGGTCTATTTAAAGATCTAACCTCCATTTCCACAAACCTATCGTTTAGTTTGCCTTCTTTAAACATAGTCCTGAATTTTTCCCTTGTATTTGCATAACTGCTCTTACCGTTAGCTTCATTATTTGCGCCGTTTTTTTTTGGCATTCTCGGGGGCGGAGGGACTAACAAATCCAAAAGCAATTCCTCGGCATTTTGCTTTGCTTTTTCGATAACCTGTTCGGTTTCTTTGGCTCTTTCATTTATGTAAGCCGTTTCGACAATATCCCTGATCATCGATTCCACATCCCTTCCCATATAGCCAACCTCTGTAAACTTTGACGCTTCAACTTTTATAAAAGGGGAATCGGACAATTTTGCAATACGCCGGGCGATCTCGGTTTTACCAACCCCTGTAGGTCCGATTAAAAGAATATTCTTCGGAACAATATCGTCCATTATTTCCGACGGCACATTATTTCTTCTAAAACGAGTCCTTAAAGCAATAGCTACCGATTTTTTCGCCCTATCCTGCCCTATGACATATTTTTCGAGCTCTTTTACAATTTCTTTAGGTGTTAAAAAGTTTAATTTTTTAGCCATGCTAATTTATATCTCCTCTAAAATAATGTTATCATTTGTGTAAATACAGATACGGGAAGCGGTTCTCATTGCATATTCGGCAATTTCTTTAGCGCTTAAACTGGTTTTTTCCATTAAACCCAGCGCGCACGCCAACGCATATGGAGCGCCTGAACCAATGGATAGGACATCCTCATCAGGCTCAATAACATCACCTGCCCCCGATATTATGAAAGAGTCCGTTTTATCAACCACAATCATCATCGCTTCCAGACGCCTTAAGATTTTATCCGTTCGCCAATCTTTTGCCAGTTCCACGCTTGATCTTTTAACGCTTCCGTTATATTTTGAAAGTTTTTCTTCCATTTTTTCAAAAAGTGTAAATGCATCTGCCGTTGCACCTGCAAACCCCGCTATAACCTTATCGTTATATAGCCGTCTGACCTTCCTTGCTTTATGTTTCATAATAGTATTTCCAAGTGTAACCTGCCCGTCGCCCGCTAAGACGACATGACCGTTTCGTCTAACTCCGATTATTGTAGTTCCGATAAGTTTTATCGCCTCATTAGCGCTATTATTATCCATTAATTTATTTCTCCTATTTAAATTTTAAATATTTAAATTTAAATTATAACCGCATAACATATAACATATTATATATAATAATATAATATTGGAGCATTAACGCCAATGACAAAAAATTTGTAAATATTATGCCAAACGGCACATAATATTATATTATCCAAATCCTAAAACGAATAAGGTTACTTGTGTCCTGAAAGCGGATGAGACTTATTATAAACATCTAAAAGTTTTTTGAGGCTTAAATGTGTATATTTTTCGGTTGTAGATAAGTTTGAATGCCCCAGCATATCCTGAATAGACCTTAAATCAGCACCATTATCCAAAAGATTTGTAGCAAAAGAATGCCTTAAACTATGCGGTGAAATATTCTTAAACTGCCCTGTAATTGCCATAGACTCTTTTACTACCCTGTGAATAGTTCTTCTGACAAGGTGAGAACCATTTTTGTTAATAATTAAATATCCTTCTTTCGGCGATAAATTAATAACCGATAAATAGTCTAACCATTTTTTAAGCTTTTTAACGGTTATTCGGGTAAGCGGAACAATCCTTTGTTTTGATCCCTTTCCGAAAATTCTGACATAGCCGCCGCTTAACTCCAAATCATTTTTCCTTACGGCAATTAACTCGCTAACCCTGAGACCGCTTCCATATAAAAATTCCAAAATCAGGTCGTTTCTCAATATCGAAAAATACTTAACGGCGTCTAAATTAAGTCCGCTTAAATGATTTTTTTTTAACGCGGAGTCAAAATAGTTATTTAATAAAAAATCTGCCTCTTTTGATGTTAGAAAGAAGGGTAATTTCTTTTCGACTTTTGGCAGTTCCAGTAAAAAAGCCGGGTTATGGCTGATTAAATGTTTTTTTTCCAGAAAACCAAAAAAGGACTTTATCGACTCAACCTTTCTTGCCAAGCTTGTCTTTTTAACGGTTTCATAAATCTTACTTAAATAACCCTTTATTTCAATCTCCGTTACCTCTTCCAGCGAGTCGATAGGCATGTCTTTTTTTAGGTAGGCAATAAAACCTTTGACATCCGTAGTATAAGCTAAAACCGTATTTGAAGAGTAATTTTTCTCAAGCCTAAGGTTTATTGCAAATTCTTTTAAAAAATCTTCCATTTAACATCTATATTTATTCTAAAATTGAATAAAATAATTTAAAGTTTAAATTATATCATAAATCAAAATATAAATTAATATAAATTTAACCATGGGTGATAGTTAAGCGGTTAAATAAACCTGTAGGTCAAAACAAAGGCGCCAAATATTATACAGTAAAAGGCGAAAGGGTAAAGGGCGTTTATTTCGTACTTATTAAAATATTTCATAAGGGCATAAACACTTAAATATGCGGCAACTCCTGCAACTCCGCCGCTTATTAAGGACACCGCGTCAAAATGAAGTATATGCAGTTTTATCATCTTTGGAACCTCTAATAATCCTGCGGCAAGAATGATAGGTGTTGCCAGAAGAAACGAAAATCTTGCGGCATATTCATGTTTAAAACCGAGATAAAGGGCGGCAACCATTGTTATTGCAGAGCGGGATATACCCGGTATTAAAGCAAACGACTGAAACACACCGATAATAAGTGCTGCGGTAATCGTCATATCGGATATTTTAGCGATACCCTGCTTTCTCCTTTTCTTTTCGCCAAGATACAAGATTACACCGTTTACCATAAGAAAAGCGGCGGCTATATCCGTAAAACCAAAAAGTTTTTTAAGTTTGTGAACGAACAATAATCCTATGAGCCCTGCAGGAATAGTGGCAAGCGCAAGAAGATAAAGGGTTTTAGAGTTTTCGTTTATATTAAGGTTTTTGCTTTTTAAACCGGCAAAAAAGCCTTTAAATAAATTAATCCAGTCCTTGTAAAAATATATTAGAAGAGCAAACGCGGTTCCAAGATGAAGAACAACGAGAAATGGCAAAAAACCTTCGGCTTGCCTGTTTATGTGCCACCTCAAGAGCTTTGGCACTATAACTCCGTGAGCCAAACTTGAAACAGGGAATAGCTCGGTAATCCCCTGAAGAATTGCCAAAATTAAGGCATGGAGAAAGGAAAGATGTATCATATTACCTCCGTCCGGAAATTTTAATTTATTTTAATTAATATTAAAAATAATCGTTTAAATTTAATACGATTCTATTAAAATGTCAATAAAAATACCCCTTGGCCAATGATTTAATTAACCGCAGGGTATTTGAGTGTGTTAGAAGGGGATAATTCACTTGCTTACAGTATGATATTATAATAACATATCAAATATGACAATTATGTTAAGATTCTGTTAAATTTTTGTTACAACTTTTTAAATCAACCTTTGGCAGCAGCTAAAATTGTTGAATCAATTCAACTAATTTGTTATTATAATGTACAATTAATTACTTCTTCTAACCCAATTTTGTCTAAACCGACAGATAAATCTTCATCATATTGATTTAATTTATTTATTATATTAGTATGATTAGTAGTATAATTAAATCGGTAAAATAATATGATTAAATTTTAAATTAATTATTACTTTATTTAATTTTTATTTAACTTTTAAGCGGAGGAAATAAAGCCATGATAGCCTATTTTGTTATGGAATGCGCCGTGGATAGCAGAATTCCGACATACAGCGGGGGGCTTGGAATTCTTGCGGGAGACACATTGCAAAGTTTTGCCGACCTTGATGTCCCGGCTGTCGGCATAACTCTCTTGTGGAAAAACGGTTTCATCGAACAAAAGCTATCTAACGCAGGGGCTCAGCTTGATTCCGTTCAGGAATGGGATATCGAAAAATATATGCAGCCGGTAAATGCAAAAATTAAAATACCGCTCGGCGATAAAGATATTACGATTATCGCCTATAAATACACTATAGAATCCACAAAAGGGGATAACGAAATTGACGTTTATTTTTTATCTCCTGATTGCCCTGAAAACGACGACGAAACAAGAAAAATATGCGACAGACTATATATCGAGGGGGGCTTAACCCGCCTTAAACAAGAAATAATTTTAGGTATAGGCGGATATGAAATGTTAAAGGCAATAAAATTTAAACCGTTTTTGTACCATATAAACGAAAGCCATTCAGCCTTTTTAATCGCAAGTCTTATGAAAGATATAAATGATTTAAGCAGGGTGAAATCGAGGGTGGTTTTTACCACTCATACCCCTATTCCTGCCGCTTTTGACAAATTTGAAATGAAAGATGTCGCAAGCATGCTTAGCAGATATTGCGATAAACAAGTACTTTATGAAATATATCAAGAAAAACTTGAAGATAACGATGAACTAAATCTCTCATGGCTTGCTATAAAAAATGCCAAAAATGTGGTTGCCGTTTCAAGAAAGCACAAATTTGTTTCCGAATCGATATTCGAGGGGTATAAAATTAAATATGTAACCAACGGAATTCATCATGTAAAATGGGCTTCTCCTCATCACAAAATGTTATATGCCAAATATCTCAAAGGATGGGAAGAAGACCCCGATTTGTTAAGGGGTGCAGCCTGCATTCCGGATAGCGAGTTTGCTCAGGCACATATATTATCAAAGGAAATCCTTATAGAAATGATAAACTCCGAAAACGACGCATCATTTATTCCTGAAAATTTTACAATAGCCATGGCAAAAAGAGTAACCCATTATAAAAGAAATAACCTCATACTTACAAATCCCGATAAATTAATCGAAATTGCCGAAAGGAAAGGAAATATTCAGATAGTCTTTGCAGGCAAGGCTCACCCTGCCGATCCCGACGGTAAATTTATAATAAAATCTATTCATGATTCCACGCAATATATATTATCAAAAACTAAAAAGATTAAAATTGCTTTCTTAGAAAATTATAATATTCATATGGCAAATATGATACTATCCGGTGTGGATTTATGGCTTAATAATCCGGTAAGACCGTTAGAGGCATCAGGCACAAGCGGCATGAAGGCATCGCTTAACGGCGTTCCAAATTTTAGCGTTCTTGACGGTTGGTGGCTTGAAGCCTGCATGGAAGGGATTAACGGCTGGGGAATAGGTCCAAAACCGGCATGGAGCGACCTCAGTTATTCTTCGGACATGCAAGATTTAAACGATATTTACGGAAAACTTGAATTTAACATACTGGATTTATACTACAAAAATTTTGCGGACTATCTTAAAATAATGAAAATGGCGGTTTCCAGTATAGCTCCATACTTTAACACTCATAGAATGGTTTCGGAGTATGTTACGGAATTATACCTGACGGGAATAATAATGTGCTATTTAGAACAAGAAAAAGCCGGTATTTGCGATATATAATTTTAACGGTTTCTACCTGCAATTTTGGGTTTAATACCTTTCTTGATTTTTATTGAGGAGTCTTTGATTAATCGTTTGGATTTATTATAACCTTCAAGGAATCTTGAGCTTTAGCCGTAAGTTCAAATCCCCTCGCAATGTCTTTTAAAGGAAGCCTGTTTGTTATCATATCCTTAACGTTAATCCTTTTAGACCTTATAAGTTCAAGCGCCGCCCTGTGGTCAAGTATAGAGCCGGCATAGGAACTTAAAAGTGTTACCTCGGTTCTCCAAAATATCTCGTTTATTGACAGAGGAAGTTTTGCTCCTTCGTCTGCCGCTCCAAAAAACAAAACGGTTCCGCCTCTTCTAACGGATTTAAGCCCTTGCACAATGGCGTTATCTGCTCCTGTCGATAAAATCACTATATCCGCTAAAAATCCGTCATTTATTTCTTTAACCGCTTCCGGCAAATCTATGTTTTTATCGCCGGCATTAAAAACATAATCAGCCCCAAATTTCTTGGCATATTCGAGCCTCTTGCCGTTTATATCCGTTGCAATAATCCTGCTCGCGCCTGTTGCTCTTAAAAGATTAATATGAAGAAGTCCCGCAAGTCCGCTTCCGATGACTACAACGGTATCCGCGGGTTTTACACCGGCAAGTCTTTGCCCTCTTACAACACAGGCAAGCGGTTCAACAAATGTTCCTTTTTCAAAACTGACGGAATCCGGCAAAAGATATACCCCGTTTTTGACATTTATTTCCGGGAGCCTTAAAAATTCGGAAAATCCGCCCGGGTCAAAGTTTGTAGTCCTTAATGTTTCGCACACGGTTTGATGCCCGCTTAAGCAATATTTGCATGTATTGCACGGGACATGATGGGCGGCGCATATCCTATCTCCGACTTTATATCCCTTAACATTTTTTCCAACCCCGGTTATTACCCCGGTAACCTCGTGTCCCAAAACAAGAGGAACCTTATCCCTTCTATACCACTCTATAACATCGCTTCCGCAAATCCCGCTTGCTTCAACCCTCATCAAAACTTCGCCGTCCGTTATTTTTGGAACATTTTTCTCGATTATCTTTATATCTTTATTGCTATAATAAAGTGCGCAACGCATAAATAGACACCTTCCTAAAATTTTTATTTAAATAAATTTTTATAATACTCTAAAGATTGAACGAGCCCTTCCTTTAGCGAAAACTTCGGATTAAATCCCAACTCTCTTTTAGCTTTAGTTATATCGGCTGCCGAATGCTTTATATCCCCGTCCCTAAACGGTCCGTATTCGTACTTTATATCATTGCCAAAAAATCCCTTAAGCGCCTGAATTAATTCATTTAAACTAACCGATTTTCCGCTTCCCGCATTATAGACGCCCGCTTTTTCCCCGCCGTCGTACATAACGGCGAGAAGATTTATATCTACGATGTCATCTATATAGCAAAAATCCCTCGTAGTTTCACCATCCCCGTTTATTACAAATCTTTCATTGTTTAAGATCTTTTTCACCCAAATAGGGATAACCGCGGCATAAGCGGAATATGGATCCTGAAATCCGCCGTATATATTAAAATATCTAAAACCTATCGACTCAAAACCAAAACTGTTAAAAAATGCTTTTGCGTATATTTCATTCGTAAGTTTTGCGGCGCCGTAAATAGAAAGCGGCTCCCCTATTGCATCCTCTACCGACGGGACATTGGAATTTGTTCCGTAAACAGCCGAACTCGATGCGTAAATAAACCTCTTAACCTTTGATATTCTTGAGGCGTTAAGAATATTAAAAAAAGCCGTATCGTTATTAGAATGAAAAAGATGCGGTTCTTTAAGCGACCATGGGACGGAGGCAATTGCCGCCTCATGAAAAACATAATCTATGTTTTCCGTTATATTTTTACAAAACTCGAAATCGTTTAAATCCCCTTTAATGAATTTAAAATCGGAAAAATTAGCTTTTTTGGCAATGTCAATAATATGGTCTATATTTGAGGTTCTCCCTGTAATAAAATTATCGACGCCCGTAACGGTTTGCTTTAAATCCAAAAGCTTTAAAATCAAATTAGTTCCGATAAAACCCGCAGCCCCTGTAACCAAAAATCTTAATTTTTTATCTTTAAACCAGTTATTTATCTTTTCGGTCAAATTTTGTCTCCCGTTATTTTATTATTATCTTATCATTATTTTATCATTATCTTGTCATTATTCGCCCTTTTCTATGGCAAGCAAGACATCCCGCTTTCTTAAAATTCCCATGTAATTACCATTTTCATCCACTACGATAAGTTCATCGGTGTTTTTTCTAAAGAAATTGTGGACGGCAATATCTAAAGTATCGTTTATCTTAATTCGAGGTATGGAAGACGAATCCATAATATCCTTTGCAAGCCTTTGGTCGTCAGGTGAAGTTAACATTATATTTTTTATCTTGTCATACTTTACCGTTCCGACTATTTTACCGGTTTTATCTATAACCGGATGCATAAAAAAATTAGAATTAAAAAAAATCTTAATCATTTCGTATAGAGGCATTTCAGGGTCTATAGGTTTGGCAATAATATCTTTTTCCATAACATCTTTAACCGAGTATCTTTGAAGCGGCTTAATTAAATAATCTTTAAAGTGGGCAGGGGATTCCATTCTGTTTCTTTTTTGACTGCGATAGATGCTTTTTTTACCGCTTGCAACAAAAGTTATTGCGGAAACAAGCATTAAAGGAGGTAAAAGCCCGTAACTTCCGGTCATCTCCGAAACCATCAATAAAGATGAAATCGGCGTTTTTGCAGCGCCGGCAAAAAACCCTCCCATACCGATTAAAACAAATGGAGCAATATCCGCAACATGTATTAACTGCGGAAATAAAATATGGAAAATGCCCCCGAACGCTCCGCCAAACGCTCCGCCTATTATCAGGGAAGGCGCATAAACTCCGGCGGAACCGCCTGAACTTATCGTAAACGAGGTTGCCACAATTTTAAAAAACCCCAGAAGTATAAGCGTTATTATGGTTAATTTTCCCAGAACTGCAAGCTGAAGCCAGCCATAACCCACGCCCATAATTTCTGGAAAAAAATAGGCTATTATACCGACAAGCGCGCCGCCAAGCATAGGTTTAAAGTGAGGTTTAATTTTTATCTTTTTAAAAATATCATGAACCCAATAAAAAAATCTTACATAAAAATTTCCCATAAAGGCAAGAAAAATCCCCAAAACTGCATAAAAAATTAGAATTATTGGTCTCG
>JAJZYP010000043.1 GCA_021798015.1 bacterium | reverse complement strand
GTGTATCTTTTTGCCGAGATAGATAGATTAAAAGCCCAGATTAAGGCAAAGGGGATAGATATAATAAGTTTTGGAATAGGGGATCCGGACATTTCCACACCTAAAGCAATTGTAGATATATTAAAAAGGGAAAGCGAGATAGACATTAATCAAAAATATCCTTCATATGAAGGGCTTTTAAAATTTAGAGAATCCGTAGCAAATTGGTATAATAAAAGATTTGGCGTTTCATTAGACCCTGAGACCGAAGTTTTGTCGTTAATTGGATCAAAAGAAGGCATAGGGCATCTCCCGTTGGCGTTTGTAAATCCAGGTGATGTTGTTTTGGTGCCTGATCCCGGTTATCCCGTCTATAAGGCAGGCACAATTTTTGCCGGCGGCGTTCCTTATACAATGCCCCTAACAGAGGACAACGACTTTTTACCGGATTTTTCAGATATTCCGGCGGATGTCTTAAAAAAGGCAAAATTAATGTTTTTAAATTATCCCAACAATCCGACCTCCGCAAAGGCTGATAGGCATTTTTTTAACGAGATTGTAAAATTGGCTAAAGAAAACGATATAATTATTGCTCACGATTTCGCATATTCGGAAATTTACACGGGGGAAAGGGAAAATGATTCCTTTTTAAATGCTCATGGGGCTAAAGATATAGGAATAGAGTTTCATTCCCTTTCAAAAACATTTAATATGACAGGATTCAGAATAGGGTTTGCGGTTGGAAACAAGGATATACTTAAAGGGCTTGGAGCCGTTAAAACAAATCTTGATTCTGGAGTTTTTCAAGCAATACAATTAGCGGGAGCCTACGGACTTGATAACGAGCTTGACACGATAAAGGACAATAACCTTATATATGAAAAACGAAGAGGCATTTTGGTTAGAGGCTTAAAAGAACTTGATTACGAAGTATATGATTCCGATGCAACATTTTATGTATGGGCGCATGTTCCAAGGGTTGGTATGACATCTAAAGAATTTGCAATGTCATTGTTAAACGAAACGGGTATTATCGTAACTCCCGGCTCTGGGTTCGGAGAATATGGCGAGGGTTATATCAGATTTTCTTTGACTCTTAATGAAAACCGCATTAAAGAGGCTTTGATGCGTATGGGTCTATAAATTCTAACGAATAAATTTGTGGATGAAATTAGATAGTAGCAATAATAGCAATATATGTTATTATGATATTTATCTTGGACTCGGAAGTAATGTAGGTATCTTAGAAAATAATTTGCTTAATACAGTACTTCTTATACGAAAAGAAATAACAGGGTTAAATATTATCAATATATCTGACATTTATTTATCTTCACCTGTGGGGAATACAAATCAGCCTGATTTTTTAAATTGTGTTATTTTGTGCAGATTAACAGAAATAAACCAAAATCTTCATAAAACTTACGAAGATTTTGGTAAATGGCTTCTTTTCAAATTAAAAAATATTGAAAAAAAATTGGGCAGACAAAAAGAGTCCCTCAGATATTTGCCGAGGGTTATCGATATTGATATACTCTTTATTTACGATAATTATCACAGAAAAACAATAAAACTAAACTTACCTGAACTTAAATTACCTCATCAGGAAATTAAAAATCGCAAATTTGTACTTTTGCCGCTTTTAGATTTATGCGGCAATTTAAAAAATATAAAAAAAGCCCTTACGGAAATCGATAAAACCGATGCAGGACTTTTTCAAAAAATAACCCGTTATGGACGCTTTAATAAAAACTTTACAAAAATTTTAAAATTCTAAGCTAACGGGCTACAAGCTTCTCTTCACAAAAAACTTTATGCGGAAGGTCTTCATTGTATATCGATATAAGCCCTCTTTTTATCTCCATAATTTGCGGTTCTTTCGATCCAAATCTTTCGATTAAAAATTTAGCCGCTTCTTGCGGTTTTATTAAATCTCCGCAGGTAAAAATATCGATAGCGGCGTAGTTATATTCCGGCCAGGTATGTATCGAAAGATGCGACTCAGCGATTATTACCATTCCACTGATGCCAAACGGGTTAAATTCGTGAAATTTATATTCCACAATCGTAGCTTTTGCTTCCGTAGCTGCGTCTAATAGGGCAGTCTCAACAAAATCAAGGTCTCCAAGAATATTTTTCCTGCAATTTTTAAGCTCTAAAAGTAAATGCGTTCCTAAGGAATTCATTTTACTTTACCTCCTTCTTAAAATTAAAGTAAAGACACAATTTTTTATTATATTTTATATAGATAAAATTGCAAGAAAAATTTTAATAATTTTTTAATATTTTTTATTTATTTACCGATAGAACATTGTTTACCACACCGTTTGAATTTCCATAAAAGCTAAATATTTTACGAGCCTTATTATTTATTTTATTTTTGTATATTTCATACAAACTCTTTTGGAATATTCCATTTTTTAAATAATTTTTAATGAAAAAAATATTTCCATTTGTATCCTTAGTAAAATTTCCTATCAAGCCTTTAAAATCAGATATATTTAATACTGATAAATTATTTTTTGCATTCTTTTTGATTTCTATCAAATCGTTTAAGAAGTCATTATCATAATATGAATGCTTAAGAATAAATAGTGATCCGTTATTTTCTGTAAGAATGGGCAGTGTCCCGTAAAAATGACCCTTAAATGAGTATATTGTTTTAATGTCGCTTAAGTGGATTTCATTCATCTTTATGCTTTTAGACCTGAGCATTTTAATATAATTAACGGCATCGTCGCCGGCAGGTCTTAATCCGCTAATCCATAAATTGCCATGCTTATCGAATGTTAAATAGGATGAATAAAAATTTAGTTTTGTCTTATGAAGCCTGCTAACTTTAATTTTACCATTGTTAAGGCTAAAGGTATATTCGCAAAGATAGTCTTCAAGTTTATTTTTTTTATGCGAGTATAAAACAAACCAAATTTTATTTCTGTTGACTGCTATATTGCTCAGTATTCCTTCATTTTTATGTTTTATGGTTAAAACCCTTTGTATATTACCGGGATTATTTAACATAAAATAATAAATACTTCTATTAAATGTTCCCTTAAGCGATTTGGTATCTGAGAAAAAAATTAATTTATTTTTTAACCCTTTACTTATACTAATAAAATCAATATTAGAAGCATAATTAATATCGGTTGTTAAAATAGTCTTATGTTGAATTGTATCGGTTTTTACGTAAAAAAGCCTAATATAAGCTAAAGGTGTGCCATTGTATGCATAACTGTGATCAACATATAAAAGTTTAAACTTTTTATTTTTAGGTTTTAATTTTTTAGATTTGAGATTTGTTTTTAATATTAAATGAAATTCTTTAGGTCTAAGCTTCTCATTATAAATAGGTTTTGTTCCTTTATATTTTTTTACGATAATCAAAGAACCGTAACTCAATTTTTTCCATGCAATAGAAGAATTTATTATTGGAAGTTCAACGCATCCCAAGCTTTGATTGACTCCGTAAATCCCTCTCGGAAAACCGTGCAGCGCTTCGCCGCCATTAAAATAATTCACAAAAGGAATATTTTTGTCGTCATATTTTGTATTCCATGGAGTAATGCCTTTCATATTTGTATTTAAAAATCTCAGGTATATCGGGAAAACTCCATTGTATGTCGGCGATTCAAAAACACCTGTGTTAGCTAAAGAAGTAAAGATAATATCCCCGTTTTTCCAAATACTTATAGTTTTCGGAAAATTTTTATTGACTATAACATAGTTTATTCCCCAAATATTTATTCCGCTTTTTTGTAAATAGTCGTTTATTAAAATTTTCCATAATGATTTATTTATTGTGCCCGTTACTATAAGCCTTTGTTCATACTGAAAATTCATAACGGCGCTTCTAAGCAAGGTATTAAAATACCCGGGTTTCCATTTCGATTTTACCTCAGCAGGAATATTTTTATATTTCCATTTCCATGTAAATTTTATTTTTTTGTGTTTTTCTTTGATAATGCCATTTAACGGCAGGTAGCCTAACTTAGAAAAAATATAATCGGACAATAACACGCTTTTTCCATAACTCCCATAATAAATAGTATGGAAATTGTAATGTGTTATTGTTTTTTTGAAAATTATACCAGGACTTTTATTTTTAAATGATTTTCTCTGACCTTTTTTTTCAGTAAATTTAAAGGTAGTATGAAATCTTAAACTTTTCCTTTTTGCCAAGGTATTGTGATTTTTAAAAATTGGAACAAAGAAGCCAAAAAAACCAATGGCAATTAAAATAAAAAAAATTATAAAGATTATAAAAATTTTGCGTTTTAATAACATTTATTTTATTATTTGCAGTATTTATAAGTTATAATTTATTAAGCTTTATAATTGCCTCCCGATGCATTTCTGTTCTATTTATTTATATTTTAAAGACGCTGATGTTTTTAGAGAGCAGTGACGCAAGTTTTGATAGTTCTAATGCGCTTGCTTGAATTTGCCCTGTGCTTGCAGATGTTGATTCCTGCGCCCTTAAGATTGAATCGGAGGAAGCGGAAATTTCTTCGGTGGCTGTTGACTGTTCTTCCGCAGCCGTTGCTATTTGGGTAATCATATCCTTTAACTTATTTGTAAGCTCTCGTATGGCTTCAATTCTTTCTCCCGCCTTCTTTGCCACTTCAACGCCGGTTTTTACCTCTTCTTTTCCGTTATTCATCGACTCTATAGCTTTTGCGGTATCCTCCTGGATAGAGACTATCATTGTGGTAATTTCTTTTGTTGCCTTTGTGGTTCTTTCCGCTAATTTCCTAACCTCGTCCGCCACAACCGCGAAACCCCTTCCTTGTTCCCCAGCTCTTGCAGCTTCTATTGCCGCATTTAAAGCCAATAGATTGGTTTGATCGGCTATTTCATCGATTACCGCGATAATTTCACCTATTTTTTGCGATGAAACTCCCAGTTCTTCCATGACGGATGCAGCTTTATCAACCGCCTTTTCAATTGAATTTATCTCTTTGATAACGCCCTGGACCGCGGTATATCCTTCTTCGGTTGCTTTTTGCGTGCGGTCAGCTTCCTGCGCGCCCGAACCTGAATTTTTTGCCACTTCTAAGATAGCCAGAGTTATTTGCTTTATCGATTCTACTATGGTAGAACTGCTTTGCTTCATATTTTCGATATTGCTTTTAAGCTCTTTCGAAGAGTAATGAAGTTCCTCTCCCTGACTCGAAATGGAATCTACCGCATTACTGATAGATTTTACATTGGTGGACAGAGACTCCATAAGCGTATTAACATGACCAACCAATCTTCCTATTTCATTTTTAGGATTTACACTGATCGTTATTTTGGTTCTTAAATCTCCGTGGGCAACCTCTTCCATCTTTTTGATTGCGATTTCAAGTTCGTCTATTAAAGCCTTTTTAAAGTAAAAACTTATTAAAAGCAAACTAATTAATGCTAAAAACGGAGCAATTACAAATATGTCAAATAAGAAAGTCATTTTTTTTCTGGAGCCGTTAGACATATTTTTTTCGACAATGCTAAGCGACTTAATAATTTTATTTACCCCGTTTTGATAATAATTAATGTTCGCCGTCGGACCCACAGTAAGAGGATTTTTTGTAAGCCTTACAACCATTGGTCTATATTTTTCTAAAAACTTTTTCAACTTATTCATTTCCATGATAGATTGGGGATTAGCCTGCTTTTTTAAATATTTCTTACTTACGCCAAAAACCGTTTTAAATTTTTCATGTTTAAAACCGGAATAAAAACCGTTGATGGCTATAATCTGGTTTTTTCTTCTTAATTGTAATTTTTTTATTAAAGCATCTATTTTTTTATCTATTATAGAAGGGTTAAAAGTCTTTTTTTCAAGTTTTGCGATTAATAATTTATCTTTTCTGATTTTTGAAAGGTATATTATACTTAAAATATCACGATTGGCTATCGATAGGGAAGTAATTGTCGAACTAATAACGGACTGCCTGAGCGAGGCATATCTGAAGCTATTAATATAGCCGATAATCATTAAATCAATAAAAAGAAAAAGTAGAAACATAATAATCGACGAAATGTAAAGCCTTGATTTAAAAGTTGAAAACATTAGAACTCTCCTAAGAATTTACTGATATTTATTCTTTTTGAATTTTCTTTAAAATTTTATTTATCGTGATATTCTACTTCTTATTCGTTGGTAAAGTAAATAGAAAAAATAAAAGGTTACAAAAGTTGCAAAGTTCCTTGACATTGCCATGAATTTATTATACTATGTAAAAATTAAGAGTAATATTTTAATTAAATTAATTTAAAAGGGGGTGAAAATTTTATTATGCAAAAAATTGTTGCGTCTTTATTTGTTGCAGTAGCGTTAATGTTCAGTGCTTCCACGGTTTTTGCCGCTTCAGGCGCATCGCTTTTTAGTTCCGAAGGCTGTATTGCCTGTCACACTATTAACGGAGAAGGCGGTTCGGTTGGTCCTAACCTTTCGCATGTTGGGAGTAAAAGAAGTCTTTCATGGATTAAAACTCAAATAATCAATCCTTCCGCTCATTTTGCGTCGGGAAGTTCGGTTACGATTAACGGCAAATCCTACATGGCAATTATGCCTAGTCATAGACATATGCCGGCATCACAAGTTAACACATTGGCGGAGTACCTTGGATCGTTGAAATAATTTTGTTATGCCATTTTTAATTAATATACGCAACTTAATTAGTTTTTTATATTTCAGGCTTAATTTAATTAGTAATGATTTTATTGCGGAATACATATATTAGGATCGATTAAGTTTACATTATATTAATTAATAAAAAAGGAGGTAACAAAAGTTGATTTCGAAAGTTAAAAGATTTGTTTTGATGTTGGTTATTTTTTTAGGTGTGTCGGCATTTGGAATTTCAGCGTTTGCGTATCATGGTAATGGGCCTAAGCTTTTTAGGTCTGCGGGTTGTATTGCCTGCCATACCATTAACGGAAAAGGCGGGACGGTCGGTCCAAATCTTTCGCATGTCGGGAGTCAAAGGAGTTTGTCATGGATCAAGACCCAGATTGTTACGCCGGGCGCTCATTTTGCATCCGGCAGCATGGTTACGATTAACGGCAAATCTTATATGGCAATTATGCCAAACCATAAAAGTATGCCGGCATCACAAGTTAACGCATTGGCGGAGTATCTTGAATCTTTGAAATAGATACAAAAGCATTCTTTATTTCAATTTAAATCTTTAAAGCCCCCGGTTGTTAAAGCTAATGACTCGGGGCTTTTCTTTTATAATTTTTTAAATAAATGCTGACACGAACCCAAAATTGCAGGTAGAAAATTTATTTTCTACCTGCAATTTTGAGACGAATTTCATTCTTGAGGTTATTTTAATAAATTGTTATAATTGCACTATGGAATTTGAATTAACCGATAAAAAGATATTAAATATATTACAAACAGATTTTCCAATTTCTATAAGGCCGTTTCTTGATATTGCCAACGCAATTGGAATAACCGAGCAAGAGGTTATAGACAGAATTTTAAATTTAAAAAAAATTAAGGTTATAAGGCAAATAAGCGCTATATTTGATTCTCACAATATAGGCTATAAAAGCACATTAGCCGCATTCAAGGTAGATGAGGGTTTGATAGATTTTGCCGCAAATGTTATTAACTCTCATAATGGGGTCAGCCATAATTATTTAAGAAATAACGAATACAATATTTGGTTCACTATAACTTTGCCGGTCGAATTAAATCTTGAAGAAGAAATTAAAATTTTAAGCAAGGAGTCTAACGCTTCGGATTATTTAATACTTCCAACACTTAAACTTTTTAAAATAGGGGTTAATTTTGATATGACCGGCGAGGACAACTCCTCTTTTAAATTTTTTTCTCATGATGATTTTAAAGATGACGCCGATATTAACATATCCGATTTTGAGAAAGGCTGTATAAAGGAGCTGCAAAAGGATTTAGAAATTACACCTGAACCTTTTAAAAATTCATCCGAGCATTTAGGAATTTCACAGGATGAATTATTAAATAAAATAAAAGATTTTATATTTGAAAAAAAGATGAGAAGATTTGCCTGTGTTTTATATCACCAAAAGGCGGGATTTAGTTATAACATAATGGGGATATGGAAATCTAAACCTGAAGATGTCGATAAAAACGGCAAACTGATGTCCTCGGTAAAAGAGGTGTCCCACTGTTATCAAAGGCCTATTTATCCTGGAAGATGGGAATATAACATATTTACGATGATACATGCAAAATCTAAAGAAGAGGCTTTTAAAATAATGAAAGATATTGCCGTACTCACAGGTATTAAAGATTTTGATTCGCTGGAAAGTATTAAAGAATTTAAAAAGGTTCGGGTCAAATATTATGTTTAATCAAAGCGAGTTATTGACGGAATTTTTTTTATACCCCTTAATATTATGTTCTATTATTGCTTTAGCAATTATAATAGAAAGATTTTACAGCCTTCGTAAATCTAAAATATTTCCGGAAGAGTTTTTATCTAATGTAGAAGAATCTTTAAAAAATGGAGATATCGCAAAGGCGAAGGGCATGTGTTTGCTCAGTAAAACTCCTATTTCAAAGATTTATCTTACCATCATCGATAACTATAAGAATTCTATAGGCACAATGAAACTTGAGGTTGAAGAGTCGGGGAAAAGGGCATACTTAGAACTTGAAAAAAATTTAGAAGGATTAAGCGCGATAACCACGATTGCCCCGCTTTTAGGTCTATTGGGAACGGTTGTTGGCATGATAAAGGCGCTTAGCGCCGTTTCTTATCAAAGTGGTATTACAAACCCTCATTTACTGGCTCTGGGCATTTCCGAAGCTTTGTATTCAACCGCTCTTGGGCTTATAATTGCCATTATTTCATTTTTGTTTTATAAATATTTTGCCTCTAAAGCGTTTAATTTTGGCGCTTTGATGGAGGATACAGCGTCAAGGGTTATAGCCTTTATTAAGCAAGATTAAAGCAAGATTAATTTATAAAATTCTCACTATCTTTTTATATGATTATATGAAGTTTACACAAAAAAGGAAACCCGACCCGGTAATAAATGTTATTAATATGGTTGATGTTTTTTTAACCCTGCTCATATTTTTTATGATGACAACTACATTTACTTCTAACTATGGACTGAAGATACATTTACCTAAATCGGGGATTAAATCTGTTACCACATCCAAAAAACCCATCACTATTTACATAACGAAGGGCGGCAGAATTTTTTATAAAAAGAAACAGCTTTCTTTAAAACAGCTTTCTTTATTTTTTAAAAATATCAAGACAAAGGGCGCTAACCCAACTATTATAATTAAAGCAGATAAGAAATCTACGGCAGCTGATATTGTAAACGTTATGGGTTTAAGTGTAGAACATGGGCTTTATAAAATAGCCATTGCTACAAAAAAATAGGCGAATAAATAACAACTAATATGGAGGGTATTTTACTTGATAGAAAGATATTCTTTACCTGAAATTTCAAAGATATGGTCATTGGAAAACAAGTATGAAACATGGCTTAAGGTTGAGCTTGCCGTATGTTCCGCTTACAATAAGTTAGGTAAAATTCCGGATGATTCCTTTAATAATATAATCAAAAGAGCAAGGTTTAATATTATAGAAATAGAGGAAGTAGAGCGTGTTACAAGACACGATGTAATTGCATTTTTAACCAATGTCGCAAAATATGTCGGGGAAGATTCAAGATTTATCCATCTTGGATTAACATCATCGGATATCGGAGACACATCTTTTTCTTTAATTTTAAGACAGGCGCTGGAGCTGATACTTAAAAAGACCGAAGTCCTCAAAGAGTCTTTAAGGAATCAGGCATTAAAACATAAGTTTACTCCTATGATGGGTAGAACTCATGGAATGCATGCGGAACCTATCACATTTGGTTTTAAACTGTTAATATTTTATGAAGAGATTAAAAGAGTCGAAAAAAGAATTAAAAATGCCATTCTATCGGTTTCTTACGGCAAACTTTCGGGAGCTGTAGGAACTTACGCCAACATACCGCCGGATGTCGAGCATGAAGCCTTAGATTTACTTGGTTTAAAATCTATTTTGTCAAACCAGGTTATTCAAAGAGATGTTTATGCCGATGCTTTTTATGCGCTTGCCGCTCTTGGAGCTTCATGTGAAACAATTGCCCTTGAAATTAGGCATCTTATGAGGACAGAGGTCTCGGAATTGGAAGAACCCTTTGCTCCCGGGCAAAAGGGGTCGTCTGCGATGCCGCACAAGAAAAATCCCATTGTATCTGAAAACATTTGCGGTCTTTCGCGGGTGTTAAAAACAAACCTTATTTCAGCTTTAGATAACATACCGCTCTGGCATGAAAGAGACATTTCACATTCGTCGGTTGAAAGGATTATAGGACCTGACTCTACGATTTTGGCGTATTATGTTCTTAGTCAGCTAATTTATTTAATTGACAATATGAATGTAAATAAGGAGAATATGCTTAAAAACATGGATTTAACAAAAGGGGTGATTTTTTCTCAAAAGGTTCTTTTATCTTTGGTAGATAAAGGTATGTTAAGGGAGGATGCTTACAAGATAGTTCAAAAATTAGCGCATGAAAGCATTCAGGCACAAATAAATTTTAAAGATTTATTAAAAAAGGATGAGACTGTATTAAAGCATTTAACGGTTAATGAGATTGAAGCTATTTTTGACATAAATTACTACTTCAAATATATCAATTATATTTTTGATAAGTACGCGAATATTTAAATTAAGCATCTATTTCATTTATTTATTTGTGCTATGCGGGGGAAAAATGAGCAAAAAGGCAATGATTAAGATAACATTAAAGGAAGAAGTCCTTGATCCTCAAGGAAAAGCAGTTTTATCGGTGTTAAAATCCTCAGGTTATAATAATATTAAGGATGTTAGGGTAGGAAAGTATATCGAACTTTTTATAGATTCCGAAATTGAAAATCAGCGTAGCTCAAAAGATGATAAAAATGCAAAAAACAAATTAGATAAAGAGATAAAAGAAATATCCGAAAAAGTTCTTTCTAATCCGTTAATCGAAGAATTTAGCATTACAATAAAATAAAAAAGAGGAATAATGAATAACAGGTATATAAAGGCGGGAATAACCGTTTTTCCCGGCTCAAACTGCGATTTTGATGTCCACCATGTTTTAACCGATATTTTTAATGTAAATACCTCTTTTATATGGCATAAAGACAAACCTAAAAGCTGCCGTGAGTATGATTTCATTGTTATCCCGGGCGGCTTTTCTTACGGCGATTATTTAAGGGCAGGCGCTCTTGCGGCAAGAAGCGAGATAATGGGGTTGTTAAACGATTATGCCGACAACGGAGGCATAATACTGGGTATTTGTAACGGTTTTCAGATACTTTTAGAAGCAAAACTCTTAACCGGCGTTATGCTTACAAATAAATCTTTAAGATTTGAATGTAAATATGTGCATTTAAGGCCTTTCAATATGGACACGCCTTTTACCTGTGCCATAAAAGACAACGCTATTCTTAAAATGCCGATTGCCCACCATGACGGAAACTATTTTGCCACCTCTAAAATAATTAATGGTTTAAATAAAAATAACGGCATCATATTTAAATATTGCAATGTAACCGGCGAGATAACGGAAGACGCAAACCCCAATGGCTCGCTTTATAATATAGCAGGCATTTCAAATGAAAAGTGTAATGTAATGGGGCTTATGCCTCACCCTGAAAGGTCATCCGAGAAACTTCTCGGCGGTGAAGACGGGGGTTATATTTTTAAATCCATAATAAAATATATAAAAGAAAAATAATTAAAATGGCAATTAAAGCAAAAGTAAAAAAGGAAAATTATAAATTATTCGGTTTATCATTAGATGAATACAAAAAGATAAGCGAACTATTGGGACGCGAGCCCGACGATTTTGAACTTGGAATATTTTCCGCAATGTGGTCGGAACATTGCTCGTATAAAAGTTCAAAGGTTTATCTTAAAACACTTCCTGTGGCAGGTGACAATGTTATCATAGGGCCGGGTGAAAACGCGGGCGTTGTGGATTTTGGTGATGGCGATGTCCTCATATTCAAAATGGAAAGCCATAATCATCCCTCCTTTATAGAACCGTTTCAAGGGGCTGCAACAGGAGTTGGCGGTATTATGAGGGATATTTTTACAATGGGCGCCCGTCCGATTGCAAATCTTAATTCATTAAGATTTGGAAGTTGTTTTAATCCGAAAACGCCTTACTATGTTTCTGAAGTCGTTAAAGGGATTGGTTTTTACGGAAACTGCATGGGTGTTCCGACCGTTGGGGGAGAGGTTGTCTTTGACGAATGTTATAACGACAATATATTGGTAAATGCCTTTACAATAGGAATAGCAAAAAAAGACGGCATATTTTTATCTTCAAAATGCGAGGTTGGAAATGTTGTCGTTTATGTCGGTTCCGCAACTGGAATGGATGGAATGCACGGGGCAACAATGGCTTCGGAGGAGTTTGACTCAAAAAAGAACAAAAAGAGAAGCACGGTTCAGGTAGGGGATCCGTTTACGGAAAAACTGCTATTAGAAGCCTGCCTTGAAGCAATGGATAAAAAACTCATAGTTTCTATTCAAGATATGGGGGCGGCAGGTATTACGAGCTCATCATTTGAAATGGCTGATAAAAGCGGGCACGGTATGACTATTAATCTTGATGCTTTTCCTTTGCGAACGCCTAATATGACGCCAATTGAGATTATGCTTTCGGAATCACAGGAAAGAATGCTTCTTGCCTGCAAAAAAGAAGATTTTGAGAGTTTAAACGCCATTTTTGACAAATGGGGTTTAAACTGTGTTAAAGTAGGTGAGGTTATAGATGAAAATATCATAAGGTTTAATCATCATTCTAAACCTTATAAAATTCTCGATGTGAGTACCGTTGTCAATGGTCCTGCATACAACAGACCTAAAAGAAAGCCTAAATATCTACAAAAAATATTACCTATAAAAATTAATGATTATAGAATTCCAAAAAATTTGAATGAAATAGCGAAAAGGTTAATAACACATCCCAACATAGCATCAAAAAGACCTGTTTTTACGCAATATGATTATACTATCGGGACAAATACCGTTGTTCCGCCCGGTTTTTCGGCTGCGGTTTTAAGGGTTAAAGGCGAAAATAAAGCAGATAAAGATAGCAAGAATAAGGGATTTTTATTAAATGTCGGCGGCAATTCAAGATATACTTATTTAAACCCTTATATGGGCGGTGCCCTTGCCGTTGTAGAGTGCGCCCGAAATATTGCAGCCTGCGGCGGAAATCCAGTTGCCGTTACCGACTGTCTTAATTTTGCAAGTCCTGAAGACCCCGAAGTTATGTGGCAATTTAGCGAAGCCGTTAAAGGCATTAAAGACGCCGCTACAAAACTAAAGACACCTGTTATAAGCGGGAATGTTAGCTTTTATAACGAGACTGCAAAAAAAGAAGGGGATAAACCTACGATTTCTAAAATTTATCCTACGCCAGTAATCGGAATGGTGGGTTTCATAGAGGATGTTAATAAGACCGTAACGCCATATTTTAAAGATGAAGGCGATGAGATTTTTTTGCTCGGCAGGCTTAAGGGAGATTTGGGCGGCAGCTTATATATGGATTTGGTCCATAAAGACTTTTGCCAAAAACCTGCAGATACCGATTTAGACTATGAAATAACCCTTCAAAATTGCATAAGATTATTAATAAATGGCGGTATGATTAAAAGTGCCGCAGATATTAGCGAAGGGGGTATTTTTGTCGCTTTAGCAGAAAGTTCTATTACAAACCCAAATAAAATTCTCGGATTCACGGTTGATTTAAATATCAAAGAATTAAGCTATGCTGAGGTTTTGTTTTCCGAATTCGAGCAAGCCTTTATTATAACTTCAAAAAGCCATAGTGAGCAAAAATTGTTAAAGGCAATAGGGGATTTTAATGTTAATTTATTAAAAATAGGCGTTGTCAGTAAAGATATAATGAAAATTAATAACACAATAGAGCTAAAAAGTGATATAATAAAAAACGGGTATGAATCGAGTTTAGAAACGGTTATTAGCGCCGCCCATATATAATTTTATTTTATTATATTTTATTTATTTAATCGGAATTTTGAAAACCTTAAAAAATCTAAGAGGTTTTTGTTAAAAATGGATGAAATTAAAGATGAATGTGGTGTATTTGGCATATATAACCATGAAGAAGCCCCTAATATTACATACTTAGGCTTGTATGCGCTTCAACACAGGGGGCAAGAGTCCTGCGGTATTGTCTCATCTGACAGTAGAAATATATACTTTCATAAAAATTTAGGGCTCGTAAATGATGTCTTCAAAGAAAATACTCTTTCCCAGTTAAAAGGCAAACATGCCATAGGACATGTCAGATATTCAACATCAGGTGAAACACTTCTTAAAAATGCTCAACCCTTGGTCGCAGATTACTACTACGGCTCAATCTCCGTATCCCACAACGGTAATTTGACAAATGCGCATGTAATAAAGGAAGAACTTGAAGAAAACGGTTCGATATTTTCATCTACGTCGGATACCGAGGTTGTAATACATTTAATTGCCTCATCAACCGAAAGCCTTCTTATAGACAGGGTCATTAGCTCGTTAAAAAGACTTAAAGGAGCTTATTCCTTTCTTTTTCTTTCCGAAAAAGAGATGATAGCGGCACGAGACCCGTTTGGTTTTAGACCGCTTGTTATGGGCGAGGTCAACGGTTCGGTTGTCTTTGCGTCGGAAACCTGCGCTTTAGATTTAATAAACGCCGTTTATGTAAGAGATGTTGAGCCGGGAGAAGTAATATTGGTTAATAATGAAGGGGTTAAAAGCATATTTCCGTGGGAAGAGGAAAAAAAATCAAATTGCGTATTTGAGTTAATTTATTTTTCAAGGCCGGACTCTATTTTTAACGGCAAGTCTATTTATAAACTTCGTATTCAAATGGGTATGGAACTTGCAAAAGAATCCAATATCGATGCGGATATCGTAATACCTGTTCCAGATTCCGGTGTTCCCGCCGCTTTAGGGTTTTCGAAAGAATCGGGTATTGACTTTGAGATGGGTTTTACGAGGAACCACTATGTTGGCCGAACCTTTATAGAACCAAAAAGAGCTATAAGGCATTTTGGCGTCAAGGTTAAGCTAAACCCGGTTCCGGATGTTATTAAAGGAAAAAGAGTGATTGTTGTGGACGACTCCGTCGTAAGAGGCACGACATCAAAAAAGATTGTGGATATGCTGAGGCTTGCCGGCGCTAAGGAGATACATCTTCGTTTAAGCTCTCCTATGGTGACGGCTCCTTGTTTTTACGGAATAGATACCCCTGTTAAAGACGAACTTATAGCGTCAAAATATAGCGAGGAAGAGATAAATGCCAAACTTGGCGCTAATTCAACAAGATTTTTGTCATTAGATGGTTTGAGAAAAGCGGTTGGAGATGGAATGAACTTTTGCGAAGCCTGTTTTTCCGGTGTATATCCGCAAGAAATTTATATAAAAACTCAAGAAGGCAGGCAGCTTAAACTATTTAGTAAAGAAATTTTTTAAGCATTAACCGTGTAAGTTTATGGAAAACATAAAAGAAAAAATTTTAACGGCGATAAAGTCCCTTTGTTACGAAAAGAAGGAGTTTACATTAGCTTCAGGTAAAAAAAGCAATTTTTATATCGATTTAAGA
>JAJZYP010000177.1 GCA_021798015.1 bacterium | reverse complement strand
ATTGCAAAAATATTATTGCAAACAGCGAAAACTATGCAATTTTTTTAATTGCAATATTGAGGAAAAGCCGTTGCAAAAGTGGGGAATTTTGTTTGCAATTTTGGGGAAAAACGATTTGCAAAATACAGGTAAACGATTCCGACAGGCGTGATATTGATATTGATTATTTTAAGGAAAATTTTTCACATACATATACCTTGCTAAGTAACCTATTTAATACCAATGATAGATTATCATACTTCTTAAACTGGCTAAGCTATATTTTAAATACCGGCAAAAAAACGAGGAACTGCATCGTTTTAACCGGCGTGCAGGGCACGGGCAAGGGTCTGCTTTACGAATTTATTATTAAAAAAGCTTTCGGGAAGAAATATTGTAAAGAGCTTTTGTCCCACCACATCAAATCAAATTTTACGGGAGAACTCCATAATAAATTGTTCGTGGTCGCGCAAGAAATGGAAAAAAGATTTTCATACGATATCATGGATAGGCTAAAAACTTATATTACCGATCCGGATATTACCATTGAACGCAAAGGGTTTGATAGCTTCACCGCAATAAATCAATTTAATATGATGCTTTTTAGCAATTCGGTAACTCCCGTAAAAATAGAATCTTCGGATAGAAGATTTTCCGTTTTCAAATGCGATATACATATAAGCAATGCCGAAGCACTTATACTTATAAAAGGTTTAGAGGAAGAATCACAGCAATTTTTAAAAATGGTCAAGTCTTTAAATTACGACGAAAAAAAGGCGACAAGCCTATTCGAGTCAGAGGAAAGAGATATAGCTAAAGAAGGATCCTTATCGGAGATAGAACTGGTTGCGGATAAGTTAAGGACAGAGCGATTTGACGAGTTAGTAGACGATTATCCCGAAGCAGAAATGTCAATAGAAGCAATAAAAGAAGAAATAAATAAATATGAAGGCTATATTAAATCATCGTCGCTAAAAGCATTTTTTGAACAGATATTGCCCGAAATTGAATTTAAAAAATTAAAACTATGTATCCATTTCGGCAAATCAACGCAAAGAAGAATAAAAGATAGCGGCGATAGAACCCACTTTTATAAAATAAGAGATAAATATGATTCAGAAAATTTATACAAGACAACAAGACACGAGCAAGACAGACAAATGCAGTATTCATAAGGTTTGTCTTGCCGTCTTGTTATGTCTTGCCTATTTTTTAAAAACTTTTTAAAAAAATAAATAATAATGAATACGCCAAAGCTAATCGATATAAAAGCGTTATCGCAAATATTGAGCGTAAAAGCCTCTACCCTTTATCAATGGGTAGAACTCGGCAAAATTCCGCATTACAAGCTTAACGAAGGTAAAGGAGCGGTAAGATTTAATATCGAAGAAATTAACGATTGGCTTTCCGCTTGCAAAATCGACCCGATAAGGTATAATACCATTGCAGGTAGGAAGCCCCGAAAAGGAGGTGTTAAGTAATATTATGGGGCTGATAAGAAAACCGAACTCTAAGTATTGGTGGATAAACCTTAAAGTCGGTCATAAGCGGATATTTGAATCCACTAAGACGGAAAACAAAAAGAAAGCGCAGGAAATTTTAAGCATCAGGCACGCGGAACTCTTAAGCGGGAAGTCAACGGCGTCGGCAGGACAATCAGAACCGCAGGAATTAAAAGAAAAAAAGGAAACAAAGCCTTATACCTTTAACGAGCTTGCCGAAGAATATTTAAACTGGTGCAAAGGCAGGCAGGCATCGTATAATGTAAAAAAATACATCATACCGAAAGAATTTGAAAAGAGGTTTAAAGGTATGCCGTTAAACAAGTTCAATTCTATTTTAATTGAAAAGTTGCAGACGGAATGTATGGCTAAAAATTACAAGCCCGCTTATACCAATAAAATCGTAACCATTTTAAAGCACATGTTTACTAAGGCATTAGAGTGGGATATGATCGATAAAGCAACGCTTGAGAAAATTAGAAAGGTTAAATTATTAAAGGGCGAAATTAAACGCCTGAGGTATTTGTCGGAAGAAGAAGCGGAACGATTAGTATTTAATTGCGAACCTTATCTAAGACCTATAGTGATAACGGCGTTAAACACCGGAATGAGAAGGGGCGAGATATTTGGGCTTACATGGGACAGGGTTGACCTTAAAAACCGCATAATTCTTTTAGATAAAACAAAAAACGGAGAACGCAGGGAAATTCCGATAAACGACACTCTGCATAAAACCTTATCGGGTCTTGTCCGGCGTTTGGATTGTAAATATGTATTTTATAATCCAAAAACTTTAAAGCCTTTCGATAACGTTAAACGGAGCTTTTCATCGGCGTTAAGAAAATCTCATATCCTTGATTTTCATTTTCACGATTTAAGGCATACGTTCGCAAGCAGGCTTGTTATGGCGGGAGTCGATTTAATGACGGTTAAAGAATTATTAGGACATAAAGATATTAAAATGACACTAAGATACTCCCACTTATCGCAGGCGCATGTAAGGCAGGCAATATCGGTTTTGGATAAAAAGTGTGACAGTTGTGTGACAGTTGAGCTTAACGACAGATTTGCGAACCGTGCAAACCCTTATTAATACTGGTAGGCACGGGCGGTCTCGAACCGCCGACCCCTACCGTGTCAAGGTAGTGCTCTAACCCCTGAGCTACGCGCCTAAAAATTTGGAAATAAAACTAAT
>JAJZYP010000176.1 GCA_021798015.1 bacterium | reverse complement strand
ATAACCTGCGCCATCGTAAATGTCTTTCCCGATCCCGTCACGCCCAAAAGCGTCTGATACTTATAGTTTTTACCCTTTATCCCTCTAACTAACGAATCTATCGCCTCTGGCTGGTCGCCTGCGGGGGTGTTTTCCGAAACAAGGTTGAACAATGACATAATAGGACTATTATAACATTTTTTGGGGTTTTGAATCGCTATTTTATGAAGCTTTATTGCACAGCAAAGAATAAGAGCAGTATTCGCAAGTCTTAATGTCGGAATTATCGGGAATAAACGGTTTTTCTTTATCCAGCATTTCTTCTATTATATTTTTTAACGAGGGAAGAATTATCTTCTCCATAATTTCGTCTTTATCAGCGCTATTAATTTTTTCTTTATCAAATAAATACTGCCTGTGTCCCCTGCTGCCGGTTTTTTTATCCAATGTTATTAAATTAATGCAGGCGTTTAAATTTTTATAATCGCGGGTGTTGTGTTCTGACTTGTAAAGATAAAGATAAATCGGGAGCTGGAATGATTTTATAAGTTCTTTAACTTTGCTTCTACCTTGTATGCCTGATATAGCCGAAATATCACCCGCAAGGCCGCTTCTGCTATTACATTTATATTTTAAAATCTTCTCAATATCCGGTTTAACGGGTGATCTGCCTGTTTTATAATCTATAATAAGGATATTTTCGTTTTCTTTGATTTCTTGATCCCCTTCGTTATTCTCTCCGCTTTTGTATATATCTTTATACATATCGATTCTATCGATTATGCCGTAGAGTTTTATTGTTTTAGTTTTCTCCCGTTGTTTGCCGCCCGCAATTATAAATTCTGCTTCCTTCTTAGTTTCTAAATCTAAAATTTCCATGCAGGTTTTATTCCAGTCATAACTCCTAAGGTCTTTTTTGATGAAATTATATAATAATTTTTTTGCCGTTTCTTTAACGAGAAAAAATTCGCCGTTGTCTATATCTACTTCTAATTCTTTAAGCATATCCGGGCTTTCTATAATATTATCTAAAATATTATCTAATGCGGGTTCTAAATAGCGGTCGGCGTTATAATCAGCCCCATAATTATTTCCTTCTATGAATTGTTTAAAATTATATCTATTTTCCTTGATACCTTCATAAAATTTTTTAAGAATTCTATGGATAAATATTCCTGTTTTGTCCGCCCCTATCCTTTTACCCTGCTCTTTAATTTCTTCAAGGCGGATAATGTATCTATAATAAAACTGCATAGGGCAATTAATATATGTATCTATGGCGGAAACCGATATTTTTTTCATTAAATCGCCCAATATTTTTAAAACTTCATCACTTTTTTTAATTTCTAAATCGCTTTCCCCGCCTTGAGATTCTCGAAATATTATCGTTTTGAAACCCAAATGGTTTACTTTATCTTCTATATCGAGTTTTTTTGTCTTTTTCTCCTCATCCCAAATAATTTCTTCTATCAACCTGCTTCTAATTCTCTTATCATTTTTAATATAAACGATATGAGCCTCTTTGGATCCGAATACAAGTCTTCTGAAATGATAGCGATACAGCGCTTCATAATCGTTATAAGTAAATAAACCTAAACTTTTTCTCACAAGATACGGCAGGAACGGATCGAATTTCTTTACCTGCGGCAAAACATCTTCGTTTGCATCGAATATCGCAACCCTGTCAAACTTAAGAACGCGGGTCTCGAGGATTCCCATTATTTGCAAACCCTTAAGCGGAATTCCGTTAAATGCGATAGATTCGTTATCTATATAGTATTTAAATAATCTAAATACCGATTTCTTTGGTGCGGGTTCATTATTAAAATATGAATCTTTAAATAAATTTACGGCCTCTATCATTTTTTTGGTAAATTCCGGCGAAAGCTTATACTTCAGAGCATCGTTATTTTCTTTTGTTATTAAATTAACGATTTTTATCAAATTGGACGCAAAGTCTTTTGCCGTTGTTTTATTATCTTCGAAATTTTTAAAAAAATGTTCATGAACGGTCAGTATTATATTTGCTGCGGATGCGTCTGCGGCGTTTTTGTTTATTAAGTAATTATTTTCTATCTCGTTAAGGCTTATGAATATATCTCCGTTTTTTACGATAAGATTTTCTATATTATTTATTGCGGATATAGTTTTTATTCCGCCCAATGTTTTAATATACGGATGCTTCATCAAATTTATATAATCCTTTGCCTGATATTCAGGCTCTATTTTTGGGTTAGCAAACCCTCCGTGCGCGGATATTTTGCTTTGGACCGACATCTGAGCCTTATATATAAGCTCTATCAATGAATAAAGCGGGGTTCTTTTTAGAGGATAACCCATGGTTATGTTGCAACCTGCATCGATGTAATCCATAATATGATAAAGAAAAGGTAAAAGCGTATTGGAATCGGGCAAAACAACGGCATTTTTTTGGGGATCGAAATTATTTTCATCGAAAATTTCGTTTCCGGCAAGCAACTCGGAATGGGTATCGAACCCTTCATAAAAAAATAAGGAGGTGTCATATTCGTTACTAAGGGTTTCGGCCGCACCCATTTTTGTTATACAAACTATTTCCGCTTTATCTAACGATTTTTTTAAATTTACGACGATATTATCTTTTAAATACTCCTCTTCTTTGAAAGATTCTATCTGAGTATAAAATTCTGCAATCCCGTTTCTTATTAGAGGCTTTATA
>JAJZYP010000175.1 GCA_021798015.1 bacterium | reverse complement strand
ATATCAAATTTGCGTTTTAAGGGCTTTGATTTTTATTTAGGTAAAAACCATTAACCTTTTTTCTCATTCTTATTCCACACGTCGTCAACGGCTTTCTTAAGCGTACCTTAAGATAAAAAATAAAGAATTTAATTTTTTTGGCGATTAATATATAATAAAATAAGATAAAAAATGGATATTTTCAAAAAATCCTTAAACCAATATTAAAATGAGCCCTTCACATATACGTTTGACATACGATGGTCCAGCATTAGAAATGCACACTATGGATGTAAGAATGTTAGCGCCTTCCCTCTTGGCTTTTGGTGATTTATGCGAAGAGGTTACTAAAATTGTATTTGGCGAAAGTGTTAACACTAAAGTAGAAGTTAAAGCAAGTTTTCAAACAGGCTCTTTTGGTATTAACTTATCGGTCACATCTCATTTATTAGAACAACTTAAAACTTTATTCTCAGGTAAAGATATAACTGCCATTATTAATGGCGAAGAACTTTTAAAGATTATAATTGGTGGCTCTGTAGTAACCGGCGGACCTATTGTTAATGGTCTAATAAATATAATACGATGGCTTAAGAACCGAAAAATAAAAAATATAGAAATTTTAGCAAATGGAAGACGCAGGATAATCGTAGATGACGGAGAAAGCTTAGATACTGAAGAAAGCATTATTAACCTTCTTCGTAGTAGGGAAGTTCGCACAAATCTACAACGTGTAATTGAACCAATAGAAACAGAAGGAATTAATACGCTTTCTTTTGGCGATGATAAAAATATAATTACTGCATTAAAAAAAGAAGAGGCGCAATGGTTTCATGTGCCTATATCTGAAGATATACCTTTATCTAATGAATTACGTGTTATGTCATTCTCCATAGTTAGCCTTTCTTTCAAGGAAGAAAATAAATGGCGGCTTTCCGATGGAAATAATACGATGTATGTTACCATAGCGGATCTTGAATTTTTAAATAAGGTTAATCTTAACATGATTCGTTTTGCCAAAGGAGATATTTTAATCGCTTCTACCAGAATAGCTCAATGGCAAACTGCGGATGGAGGCTTAAAAACGGAGTATATTATTGAACATGTTATAGAGCATAGACTTGGTACGATTCAAATCCCCCTACCTCTTGATCAATAGTTAATATTCTTACCATTTGAGAGGCGAATACATGCGTTTTATTCTTTCTTTCCCCACACGTCGTCAACGGCTTTCTTTAAAGTTTCCGGAACTAAGTGGCTATACCCATAAACGGCATGCGTTTATATGTCATCTGCGTCGTTTGATTTTCCGCCGTTCTTCTCATATTCCCTTATAATATTCAGCGCCCTTTCGTATTCATCTTTTTTTAATTCTTCCGGACTTTTCCTGCCGAAAGCCTTTTCTATCTCTTTTTTTAACTCTCCTGGTTTTAAATGGGCATACCTCTGGGTCATATTTGGCGTTCTGTGTCCTAAAAGTATTCCGGTTTTATAAAGCGATACGTCGTTCATGGTAAGGGTGCTTGCAAACACATGCCTTAAGTCGTGGATATGCAAATCTTTTAATCCGGCATTGCGGCAGGCGGTCTTAAAAGAACGCTTAAAATCGGTCAATTTTGCCCCGTTTCGATTAAATACGAAAACGTCTTGAACTTTTTCAATGCGGCTTAAAAGCTCTTTCAGGGGCTTCGATATCGGAATATACCTGTCGTATTTCGTCTTAGTTCCTTTTATCGCTATTACGTCGTTCTGCAAGTCCACGTCGTCCCATTTAAGATTTAAGGCCTCGCCTTTCCGGCAGCCTGAAAGGATTAAAAAAGTTATCAAATCTTTAGTGAGCTTATTAGAAGCTCCGTTAATCAATTTTAAGATATCTTCGTCCGATAAAGTTTTTAACCTGGAGAGTTCATTTAATTTTTTAACGCCGGCCGCCGGGTTCTTTTCTGTAAGTTCCTTTTCTATGCAGAAATTAAAGAAGTGCCCTAATGTATTTACTTCCAAATTAACCGACCTAAAACTTATTTCGGATTCCTTTTTGCCGATATTTTTTGGCAAAGCCATAATCTCTATTTTTCTTTTTAGCTGGTAATTCTTAATATGAGACTGACTAATTTCCGAAATCTGCTTGTCTTTAAAATCCGGTAAAAAATGTTTAGATAAATACATCCTTAATTCTTTAGTTTTATTATTAACCGAAAGCGAATTTATATATTGCTCCCAAGCGGTCAAAAAGGTATAATTATTTTTAACCGGCATGCTGAATTTTTTCCGGACCAAATCGGCTTCTATTGTATTTGCTATTTGCTGAGCAAGTTTCTTATTGTCGGTTTTGGTAGAGCCGCGGTATCTGAATCCGTCAAGACGTATTTGATACCAGTATGTATCGTTTCTTTTATAAATGCTTGCCATATTTAACCGTAATTTAACCGTAAAATGATGTGGTCGTTTTTGTGTCCAAAATAAAAATATAATACGGTAAAATATAGCATTTTACGGAATAAAAAGGCAAGAAAAATTTTAAAACGGAAACCGCAAAGCCTTAAAAGTATTGATTTTAATGAATGTTTAATATTAAATAATAACTTGCATGGCATGCAAGAGGTCGTCGGTTCGACCCCGATCAGCTCCACCAGTTATTGGCAACGAAATTAACTGTATAGGATTTTCATACATAGTATCAAGATAATTTAAGAATAAGCAAGAAACATA
>JAJZYP010000174.1 GCA_021798015.1 bacterium | reverse complement strand
AGCTAAAATAAAGTCCGTTGTAACTAAAAACAAATCCCGCAATAGAAGGCATATAATATACACCCACTCCCTCGCCTATAGAAACGATAAAATACGGCGTCGAGACGGTTACGTTTGCCGGAGGGGGTGGAGATATGACCGGAGGCGGATAATATGAGGCTGGAGGAGGAGGTGCGGCTTCCGTCGGCACAATTATCCATGTCCCGTATGTCGGCTGTTGACCTTCGTCTCCGTTATGCACGACATATTCTCCCGGAAATTCCAAAGGAGCCGTCCATACATTTATGTTTTCCCCGTTTAGTTCGGTAAACGGAGGAGACAGATAAGACGGCTGATCGGTATAAAAGTCCGACAGGGTTCCCACGAGTGTCGCATCCGGCAATGATTCGACGGTAACATTGGGAACGAGCTGTAAATAAACCGTCTGACCGTTCCAGACGCCGGCATAGTAATAAGACGGCGGCTGAGAGGGATACCGGATGAGAGCTATTCCTCTATTCAACCTTTCGGCGTAAGCCGTTAAACCGCTCTGATATCCTAAGATAAATATTGCGGTAAAAATAAAGAAAATCGCAATAAAAGGCAATAGAGCGGATAAAATGCTAATTTTGGTTTTTTTGGATATGTTTTTCATAAAATCTTCAAATAAAAAACGCTTTTTGTTCTTTTTTCCGCAAAAATTTATAGAAATAGTATAAAATTGAAGAAAATTTTGTATAAAATTAAAAAGAATATCCTAATCCTATGCTATATATTATTTCGTTAGTTACGCTATTTGGTTCCCAATTTTCAGACGACTGATATCCTATGTATGTCCCATCATTATATAAATTTGTTCTATATGTATAAATTGAAGATTGTCCATACTTAAATCTTTCATATTTTACATTTCCAAAGATATTAAAATTACCGTAAAATCTATAATCTAATCCCGCTGTAATGTCATATATTGATTTTGAGCCTAAACCCCAAGTTGTATCGGCGTAAGAATAAGACCATGTATTTGTAAGCGTGTTATAATTTGCCGAAGTCATATCTACTTCATTTGCCTGTATTTGAGCATCAAATGTCGTCCCGTAAGAAAAGCCTACATCTCCCACAAGTTTATGAGTAAAGGCATATTGTCCTAAAATGCCTAGCATAGCTATCCAATTTGAATAATGTTCGTTTTGACCGTTATTGCCCCCTATATTATCTCTTTTCCATATATGCCAACCTAATTCTCCGTAAGGAGTAATAACAAAATTATGCGTAATAGGAATCATATAGCCTAATTTATAGTTAAAATTATATATTTTACTGTTTGTTGTATTTATTACGGAACCAAAAGTACCGCCCTGTTTTGCACCTGTATAAGTATCATTACCAGAATAATAACTGAAATTTACCTCATTATAAAAATGATAAAATGTATTTGAAAGACTTAATTTAAATCCGTTTAAAAAACCGTTTTCCGTATCCAAATATTTATCTGAACTGCCTCCGTTAATTGATAAATTGTACCCATTATTTGCATATTCTCCGTAATTTAATCCCAAATCTGAATAAGAAATGCTTAGCATATTATTTACAGATAGGATTGCCGGATTGATGTGATGCGGAAATAATCCAGAGTTTGAATTATTAGAAACTGAGGAAACGGAATTATTTTGCGTTGTATTTTGCAAAGTATTAACTGTTTTATTAGGCTTATAACCTTCAGGATATCCATATTTTGACATCGTTTGCGCATAAACATTAACAGAACTAAGCATAAATATGGCGATAACTATCACTAAATATTTTTTCATCAGTTCATCCTCCTTAAAGATATTAAAATTAATTAAAATATATTGTCAGCGAATGAGTATTAATATTGAAATTTTATGTTTTTATACAAGATAATTTTTTTTTAAAAAAAATAAAATAAGCTGGATAATATCAAATAAATTTATATTTCTTTCGTTTTGTAATCGCTTAAAGCCGTATCCCTTTTTAAAATTTATAAATTAACGGATTTGCCTTTAACATCCGCTTTACCTATTGCGGTATATTCTTGATAATTTGCGCTTGTTTTCCGTATTCGCGAGCTTCATTGATTGTTAATTTTTAAATATTTTAACAGATTATAACATTTTTTTAAATATTTTTAAAATAATAAAATATGCCGAATAAGAAATTGTAATTATTCATTGTGGTATTTGTCACGCCAATATGAGATATTTATTGTAATGCCAAATTAAATTAGGCATTTAAGATGACATTTTTCAATATTCGGTGTTAAGATTCTAATCTGTAAAAATTAGCCGAGATGCTTAATGTTGCATATACGCAGGTTTGTAATTACGAAACAGGCAGGTTTAAGATTCTTTATATTATCTTCTTGAATTAGCTGATATTTTTAACGTTGATTTAAATTATTTCTTATCTGATTTTAATTCAGTCAAAAAAGTAAAACTTGAAAATGAAAACTTAGAACTTAATAAAACAATAGGTATGGTGAAAAAAATTTATAATTTTAAAACGATAACTTAATTTACGGCCTTAAAAAAAGCATAGAATCAATATATAACGTTATTAAGACAAAAAAGTAAAATAATACGGTAAGGTAAAATTAAAAAATCTGGAAAAAATCCGGAATTTAAAACCCGTCCGATAGGAATATAATAATAAATCCTTAAATGCTGATACATTAAAGAAGGTTCGCTTTGTCCGAACAAAGATACCACTTTAA
>JAJZYP010000173.1 GCA_021798015.1 bacterium | reverse complement strand
TCGCGCTTTTTTCCCTGCCGTCCGTTTATAAAAGTTTAACCGGCATCATTTTAGTTATTTTTATTGCAGAAATTTTTAATTCCTTTGCGTCCCTTACCGTGGGGATTTTTCCGGCTGAGCTTTCGCATACATCTTTCAGGTCGTCGGCCTACGGCTTTTCGGCAATGATGGGGAAATTCGGGGCTATATGCGGGGTTTTGATTATGATGTTCTTTGTAAAAGAAAATAAGGATTTTGGATATTATTTGATTGGAATTTTAATGCTAACCGCCTTTTTATTGACTTTTTTTCTACCGGAGACTAAAAATAGGGAGATCGATGTTAATTTATAAACCATGTAAATAATGTACCCGTTGTAGAAATTTAGATTTTACTTCAACCAATTATATACTATATATTATACTTTTGGTAGGCACGGGCGGTCTCGAACCGCCGACCCCTACCGTGTCAAGTTTTCATTGTATCAAATTACAAATTGGCATGCTTTATTTTTTTTAATAGGCGGTTTATTAACGATTGAAGCTTATAATTGTAGATTTTGGTTTAATTGCAGCGATAACTTCACATATAATTTTATATTCATTTATTAAAATAAAATTCACCAAAAACAGATCTATTAAAAAGCGATTCTTCAGCATAATATAAAAAGGCGTAATAAATATATTACCTTAAATCACCGTTAGAAACTTGAAAACCACCCTCAAGTTATTGTAAAATATAGGTATCAACTAAATACTAACAATAACCCAAAAGGTGGCTATAAAGAATCCAAAAAGACATACAAAGGTTTCAAAGGCATGGGTTCTTTGCTTGGCTTCGCCAAGGGTTTTTGCCTTTATTCTGATTTTAGAAACGGCAATGTTCATGCCTCTATCGGTCTTTTGGAACAATTAAAATATATCCACGAAATATTATCCGAAAACGGCATTAAAATGATTTACAGGTCGGATTCTGCAGGTGTAAATCTACATGAAAAACATCCAAATTTTAAAGTGAATAACATTTTCTTTAAAATGTTAAAAGAATTTAAGGAAAATAAAAGATTATGCTGGATACGCATCCTTAATCCAAATAATCCAAAAAGTATAAAAACTTATTTTTATAGTTTAGGAATATTAGAAGAATTTGATAAATGTTATCGAAAATAGATCTAATTCCTTATATTTATCAAATGGTTAATTAATTAGTGCAATCTTTTGGGATAAACATAAATCACTTTAATAATAAACGTTTTCCGTAATTTATGTTATAATAGTTCATATACAATAAAACGTTAATCATGAGTAAAGAAAAAACTCTGGAAAAAGTTTTATCAGGTCAATCGGACGGCAATATAAATTTTGGCGACCTTAAAAATTTAATGATTGCCTTAGGCTTTCAAGAAAGAATCAGGGGAGACCATTTTATATACACAAAGGAAAATATTTATGAGATAATAAATTTACAGCCGTTAAATAATAAATCAAAGCCTTATCAGGTTAAGCAGGTAAGAAATATAATTTTAAAATATAAATTGAAACTTTAGGAAATTGTAATGTCTAAGTACGAAATCATAATATACTGGAGCGAAGAAGACGGCAGTTTTATCGCCGAAACTCCCGAACTATCCGGATGCATGGCGGACGGCAAGACTTACGAAGAAGCCGTTAAAAATATTCATGTAATTACCTGCGAATGGATAGAAACCGCCAAGGAACTCGGCAGGGAAATACCTACCCCAAAGGGCAGGCTTATGTATGCTTAAATTTAATCTTCATAAACTTTAAGCTGAAAAAGGCATATTTTTTCAATGCCGCCTAAAGTTTGTACCCCACACATCGTCAACCGCCTTCTTTAGCGTATCAGGGACTAAATGAGAGTATCGTTTTGTCATCTGCGTCGTCCTATGTCCTAACAGCTCCCCGGTTATATATAGCGACGTTCCGTTCATCACTATCTTACTTGCGAAGACGTGCCTTAGGTCGTGAATGTGCGAATCTTTAAGTCCAGCATTTCTGCACGCCGTATGAAAAGAACGCTTAAAATCGGTTAATTTAGCCCCGTTTCGTTCAAAGACATATGAGAAATTATCCAGATTTTTTTCAATGCCGCCTAAAATCGCTTTTAACAGTTCCGAAATCGGAATATAGCGGTCGTATTTTGTTTTCATTTTTGTCTTTCTTTGAATTTCCGGAAGAAGAATGGATTTCCTTAAGAACCACAAATGTAATAGAAAGGCTTAATAAAATATATTATTCTGCATGTTTTGAAAAAGCATGCCTTCATATTTTTTTGCAAAAAAGCATGCTTTTTAAAGCACAAAAAAATATATAGCAGAATAATATGTAAAAGAAGGACAAAACCGATGGAGATTTTAGCGGGAGAAACATCCTCTTATAATCTTTTATCGTTTATTTCATATAAAATGGAGTTGTCATGGGCTTCAACTCCAGTAGATATAAACAGCAAGGCTGTTTATGGTGCATCCATCATTGCCGTTTTATCAAATTTACACAAAATAGTTGACAGTACCAAAAAAGTGTTGCAATAAACACTATATTAAGGGATAATTCATCGATTGATTTTTTAGTCCTTCCTGTTGCAAAGTCGCCGTTAGATTCCCCGTGCTTTAAAAACCATTCGCCTATTTTAGTGCTGAAAGGTATGTTTTTAAGATTCCATATATTTTTAAGAGTCTCATCTTTCCTTAAACGGTCGATATTAACGTATCTGCCACAAAC
>JAJZYP010000042.1 GCA_021798015.1 bacterium | reverse complement strand
TTAAAAGCTGGAATTTCATTAAAAGCATCGGAGTAAAGTAAACTTGGCTAAAAATAAAAAAGGCAAAAATTATAGGCTGAAATATAATTTTTTTTTAATCTTATCAGGCTTTTTTATTTTTATCCTTTTTTCTTTTTTTATTTATAAATTTTTCTTTTTAGCTCAATATAAAAAACCGCCAAAACAATATATTAGCCATAAGAGGCTTAATAAAACTGCCTTAAAGATAGCCCTTTATAAAAAACACCCCGTAAAAAATTTAACCGTTTTTTTTAAAAAAACATTAAAAGATTTAGATATTCCAAATCATAATATTATTGTGCAGCGTATCGCTTTAAATGTTAGGACGCCTGGCAGGGAAATTGATTTGAAAGATATAAATGTCGATTTTTTAAAATATAATATTTTAATATCAAAAGGCATGGATTTTAATTTAATCAAAAATATTTTCAAAAAAGAGTTTAAAAAATATATAATACCTTCTGAAAGACCAATTAGTTATTATTTGTACACAGTAAAAAATAACAGTTTATGCCTGTATTTTTATTATAAATCCAGACTTTTTTTAAAATCAATTTTTATAGTAAAGGGGGTTAATAGCAGCGGGTTTAATTCTATTAAGCAGTATGTAAATGCTCCTAAAATCGCGCTGGATATAGATGATGTGGGTTATGACGCGACTTTTATAAACAGTCTAATTTCGCTGCACACCCCGATAACTTTTGCGATTTTTCCTTATGCCCCTTTTTCTAAACAAATAGATTTAACGTTGCATAAATTAGGATATGAAACCATAATGCACACCCCGATGGAACCGGTTAATACTAAGCTTTTTCCCGGTGATGGGGCGCTATTTATTTCAATGAATAAAAAAGAGATAAGAAATAAAATTCTTACAGATATAAACAGGCTTCCGTTTATCGATGGGGCAAATAATCACGAGGGCTCTTTGTTTACATCCGATAAAGCTAAAATTTGTGGTGCAATCTCTGTTTTTAAAAAAAAGGGTTTATTTTTTATGGACAGCCTGACGGATCCCGATAGTTTTGCATACAGGTGCGCATTGAAAAAAGGGCTCCCTGCTGCGCAGAGGGATGTTTTTATCGACGATAAACCATCGGTTAGATATATAAAAAATCAAATTAAGGTTGCCGCATATTTAGCGGATAGATTTAAGAGGGTTATAGTTATAGGTCATCCAAGGCCGGATACTATACGGGTTTTAATGAAAGAGGTTCCCAAACTTAAGAAAGAGGGGTATTTTTTTGTACCGCTATGCGAATTTTTAAGGTAGAGAGGAATGGAAAATTTTAAGGAAAGGGTTATAATTGCGATAGATTATAATAATTTGAAATCGGTAAAGGATATATTGGAAAGGCTTAAAGGGGAGGCCTATTTTTATAAAATAGGTTCGGAGCTTTTTACCTCCTGCGGCAGTCAGAGCATTGGATTAATTAAGGATTACGGGTGCAAGATATTTTTAGATCTTAAATTTCACGATATTCCAAATACTGTTTATAATGCCGTTAAATCTGCGGGTGAATTAGGCGTCGATATAATAAACGTTCATGCCTCGGGAGGGATAGAGATGATGAAATCGGCAAAAAGAGGCGGGATAGAGGCAGCAAAAAAAACGGGTAAAAGTATCGATATTATTGCAGTAACAGTTTTAACTAATTTGGCGCGAGAGGATATAAAGGATATTTTTTATTATTTTGAAGATAGGGTTAATTCCGATAATTTGAATAAAAACCATGCCGATATTCTTAGAAATTTGGTTTTGCATTTAGCAAAATTGGCTAAAATTTCGGGTCTTGACGGGGTGGTGTGTTCAGGATACGAATCCCTTGAAATAAAAAAAAATTTGGGCGACGATTTTAAAACAATTACCCCGGGAATAAGGTTAAAAAGGGGTAATTACGCAGCGGAAGTTCAGCGAAGCCTAAAAGCTGGGAATATCAAAAATATCGAGGACGGCATGAGGATAGACGATCAGAAAAGAATAATGACCCCCTCCATGGCATTTAATTCTAAAGCCGACTACATAGTTGTGGGAAGGGAGGTTACGGCCTCTAACGACCCGTTAGATGCTTTAAAGGCAATTTATAATGATATCGAAAGATTTGCCAAAAATTAATTTGTTTAAAATTTATATAAATTAAATAAAATAAAAATAAAAGTAAAAACAAAAGCAAAATAAGCCGGATTAAATCAATGCAATTAACAATATATGGGGCAAATACAATTAAAGAAGCGATTTTATCAGGAAAGTTGCAAAAAACTGTTTATGTAAGTGAGAAAAAATGGAAAAATGGTCTTATCGATAAGGATTTTTTAAATTTAATTAAAGCAAAAAACATTAAAATCGAAATAAAAAATGACAATATTTTTATAAAAGAGTTTGCTAAAGAGGCCTTTATAAAAGGGATAGCGGCAACTGCCTACTATAACGAAAAGCGGTATGAAGAGCTATTCGAGAACAAAGATAAGCAGTTGCCATTTTATTTAATCCTGGACGAAGTTACAGATCCGCAAAATTTAGGCTCTATTATTAGAACAGCGAATTGTTCAGGTATCTCAGGCATTATAGTGCCTAAATCAAATTCTATTTTTATAACCTCTTCCGTTGCTCAGGTTTCACAAGGGGCGCTATTTTATGTCGATGTCGTCAGAGTTACAAATATTGCAAGGGTTATAGACGACTTAAAAAAACGGGGTGTTTGGGTTATAGGAATGTCTAACGATTCTAAAGACAACATTTATTCAATGGATTATAACATTCCGCTGGCTATCGTTATCGGCTCCGAAGGCAAGGGTTTAAGAAGGCTTACAATCTCGAAATGCGAAAAGATTTTAAAGATACCGATGGTTGGGAATGTAAACTCGTTAAACGCTTCTATTAGTTTTGCCGTAATGGCGTACGAGGTTTTAAGGCAAAGGACATATAATAATAAAACAATTAAAAAATAAACCTTGACATTATTCATTTAGTATTATATCCTTTATGGTGACTTGTTTATCTATTTGTTTGGATGAAGGTCTAATTTTAACATTTAACGGCTATTTTTATTAGTTGTTAAAGGAGTAAGGAGAAGTAAAGTATGAGGTACCAAGGGAAAGTGAAATGGTTTAACGACAGCAAAGGTTTTGGATTTATTGAACAAGAAAACGGACAAGACGTTTTCGTTCATTATTCTGCAATTTCGCAGGACGGTTTTAAAACCTTAACAGAGGGACAAAGAGTAGAATTTGAAATCACCAATGGCGCAAAGGGCCCCCAGGCTATCAATGTAACAAAGGCTTAACCTTTGCTTATGTATTAAGCGGTGTATGTTCTACTTGCATTCATAACATAATTTGATAAATTCACTATCCTGCATGGAAAAGTGGTGCTAAGAAATAACTAGTAAAGTAATAGCAAGCAAATAAAAGTATACCGTTTTAAGGTTTGGCCATTTTAAAATCATTTACCCCAGTAAATAAATTTAATTTATTGGGGTTTTTTATTGCTATAAACAATAAAGGAAAGATAAATGTGTTATAATAATACGAATTAATATATATTATTAATTTTAAAATTAATAATATATGCTGGAGGCAAAATAATTGAATTACCAGGAAAAAATTAGAAACATTGCGGTTGTTGCTCATGTTGACCATGGCAAAACCACATTAATAGACAAAATGCTTAAAGAAAGTATAAGCAAAAGAGACTTCGAGGCTTTACCCGAAAGGGCAATGGACAGCGACGAGCTTGAAAAAGAACGTGGAATAACTATTTTATCAAAATGCATGGGTATAAAGTTTAAGGATTATAGAATTAATATAGTCGATACGCCGGGACATGGAGATTTTGGAAGCGAGGTTGAAAGGGTTCTTGCCATGGTTGACGGCGTTTTACTTTTGGTGGACGCTTTTGACGGACCTATGCCGCAGACGAGATTTATTTTAAAAAAATGTTTGGAGTTTAACTTGAAGGTTGTTCTTGTGATAAATAAGATAGATAGACCCGGCACCAGACCGAAAGATGTTTTAGAGATGGTTTACGATTTATTTCTTGAATTGGGCGGTGAAAACGTCAATTTGAATTTTCCTGTCATATATTCCTCCGCAAAAGAGGGGTATGCAATAAAAGATTTAGGCATTGAAGGAGAAAACCGTTATAAAGACGGGCTTAATCCACTTTTTGAGGCAATAGTAGATTTTATACCTCACCCCCCTATTATAAATAATCCAAATCTCGAGTTTTTGGTCACAAGCATAGGTCATGACGATTTTCTTGGCGCAACCGCTATTGGTATTGTCAAATCAGGGAAACTTAAGGTTATGGATCAGGTATATTTATATAATATTAAGGACGAGTTGGTTAAAGCGAGGCCAACGAAGATATTCTTATTTGACGGACTTAAAAAACAAGAAACGGACGAAATAAATGAAGGCGATATTGCTTTGGTAGCTGGCCTGACGGGCGTTGGCGCGGGGGATTATATCGTAAAAGATAAGCCTGTATCCCCATTGCAAAGAATAAAAATAGACGAGCCTGTTATTCTTGTTAATTTTATAGTCAATAAAAGTCCTTTTTCCGGAAAAGAGGGAAAATTTGTAACAACAAGACAGTTAAGGGAAAGGCTTTATAAAGAGGTGTTAAATAATGTAGGGCTTAAGGTTTCCGACACCGGCGATGAAACGGTGTTCGATGTTTACGGCAGAGGGCTTTTGCATTTATCCATTTTAATCGAAAAAATGAGAAGGGAAGGATTTGAATTTGCGGTATCCAAGCCCAGGGGTGTTATAAAGGAAATTGAGGGTAAGAAAATGGAGCCTTACGAACTTTTATATATAACCGTTAAAGACGAATTCACCGGAGCAATCTTAGAAAGACTCTCATCTATGAAAGGTAATCTCATAGATATGACTAAAGATGATAAAGGGAATACCTATCTTGAGTTCATTATACCTTCAAGGAGTATAATGGGGTTTCATAACGAATTCTTGACACTTACTAAAGGTACGGGGACAATGAACCATAACTTTTATAAATTTGACGAATATGCCTTTGATATTTCTCCAAGAAAAAATGGTGTAATGATATCTATGGAAAACGGTGAGGCTAATTCATACGGTTTATTTAATTTGCAAGATAGAGGGAGTCTTTTCATGAGTCCTCAGAGTGAAGTTTATGAAGGGATGATAATAGGGATTCATTCAAAACCGGGGGATATCGCGGTCAATCCCTGCAAAAAAAAGCAGCTTAGCAATATGAGGTCAAAGGCTTCGGATGAGATGATTACATTAACCCCGCCCATAAAACTTACCATAGAATATGCACTTGAATTTATCGAAGATGACGAGCTTGTCGAGTTTACCCCAAAATCTATCCGCTTACGAAAGAAACTATTATCCGAAAGCGACCGTAAAAAGGAATCGAGGGGACTCCTTAAGGTGTAAAGCGCAAGGGATGTGAAATGGTGTTTTTAAAATGAGAGTTAAAATTTGTGCCGTGCAGATGTCTTCCTCGGCAAATAAGGATATATCGATTAAAAGGGCAATAGATTTTTTATCTATGGCTTCAAAAAATAAAGCCAATATCGTCTGTTTTCCGGAGCTTTTTGCAACTAATTGGTTTCCGCAAGACAGGGAAATGGATAAGATAGATGAAAATCTTAAATTGGCGGAAGATGTTAGCGGAATAACTTTAGAGTTATTAAAGAAGCAGGCAAAAAATTTTGATATGATTATTATTGCCCCTTTTTTTGAAAAAAGAGGCGACCAATACTATAATAGCACAGCCGTCATAAGTGAAAAGGGCGAGGTGTTAGGGGTTTATAGCAAAATTCATCTTCCCAATGTCGAATATTATTATGAAAAGTCATATTTTTCCAATGGGAAAGATATTCCTGTTTTTAATACCAAGTTCGGAACAATCGGCGTTCAGATGTGCTGGGATAATTTTTACCCTGAGGTTTCGCGAATTTTAGCCATTAAAGGAGCAGAGATTATTTTTGCCCCTACCGCCTCTGCTTTTAACACAAACAATAAGTGGTCTTTATCCATTTCTGCAAACGCTTTTGTTAACGGTGTTTATGTATTAAGAGTAAATAGGGTGGGAAGAGATAAAGCTCTTGATTTTTACGGAAAATCGTTTTGCGTTTCTCCTGACGGAACAATTCTCGATGATTTTGCGGGGCTTAATGAATGCGTCATTATTTACAATATTGAAACAAAAGAGGTAGAAAAAGCGAGAAAAAACTGGCCTTTTATGAAAAATCGTTTTAAAGAAGCATATAAAGATATTATATAATTTTTATAATATTGGGATATGGAATTAAACTGCGTAAATCTTAAAGATATTATTAACTCAGGTCTGCCTGAAGATTTTAAAGATTCTGACAAAAACGAAGAAAAAAATAGAACTGTTTTAAATCGGCCTTTAGAAGTAGCGTCCAACTTACAGCCTATACTGGATTATGCGATTAAGGAGATGTTTAATATACATATGCAGGCTTCTCAAACAATATGGGATATGAAGATGTTTAACGATGAGTTTAAAAAACAAGGGTCCGGTTTTATTGTATGCTATACAAACAATGAATATAAAAAATCAGATAAAACCGATAAAACCGATAAAACCGATAATAAGACCCTCATCCATAAGGATAACGTTAAACTTAGCCTAAAATCCCAAATTATTGGATTCTTTATTTTTTATACCGTTTTGGATGAAATGCATATACTTGATATAACGGTTGCCAAAAATGAGCAGTCGAAAGGAATTGGAACGTTTATGCTGGATTATATCCTGAGAAAATATATAAATTTAGGCGTAAAATATTTTTACTTAGAAGTAAGGGCGTCTAATGACAGGGCGATAAATCTTTATAAAAAATTCGGTTTTAAGATTTTTATGCTAAGAAAGGGTTATTATGATGATAACAAAGAAGATGCTTTATGTATGGTGAAGGAGGTCGTTTAAGAGATTTGGATAATTTAGATATTGACAATTCAAAAAAAAACGCCATGCATGTTCCGCTTATTATAAGCGAAAAGTGCGAAATAACGGTTAATCAGAAGATAAAAGATACCGAAGGGACGTATCTATTGAGGCTTAAAAACCAATTTATAGCTTCCAATTTTAAGCCAGGACAATTTGTTATGCTTAAAGCAAACTCCCACAGTTTTGAACCGTTGTTAAGCAGGCCGTTTTCGATTTTTAACAAATTTGACGAGAATGAATTTGAGGTGCTATACAGGGTTTACGGAAAGGGAACCTATATTTTAAGCAAAATTACTAAGGGGAATTTTTTAAATGTCGTTGGTCCGTTGGGGAATGGATTTAATTTTAATGGAGGAGATTTAGAGAAAAAGAAAATTCATGTTTTAATTGCGGGGGGTATAGGCATTGCGCCCCTATACTCAATTCCAGGTCATATATTCAATAATTACCGATTTGACGATAATGCAGCGGATAGCACCTTAGATAATGAATATAACGGTGATAAGAACGGTAAGGATAAGAAGGATAAGATAATCCTATATTACGGCGCAAGGAGAGCGGAAGAGCTTTACTTCCGTTATAGCATTCATTCGAGGTTTGACGAGGTTTACTTTGCAACCGACGATGGATCATTTGGATTTAAAGGAAGCGTGGTTGAATTACTATTTCAAAATATGGGTGTTTATTTAGATAAAAATTATGAAGATACCTTTGTGTCGTTTTATTCTTGCGGTCCAAAACCAATGCTTTCAGTATTAGTTGATAGATTTGAAAGATTTGAAGATGCCAAACTTTTAGAAAAATTACAGTTATCTTTGGAGGAAAGCTTTGGATGCGGTATAGGTGTTTGTCTCGGATGTGTGATAAAGTGTAAAGATTTTAGAGGTAATGGTTCAAATTTTGCTTATACTTATAAAAGAGTTTGCAAGGACGGACCGGTTTTTTATGCCGGCGAGTTATACGACTTTGTAAGTAAAAATAATGATTTAAAAACAGCATCTCAAGAAAAAAACAAGAAGCAAGATTTAAATAAAGATCAAAACATTAACCTTTCTGTTAAACTTGGAAATTTAAAACTTGATTACCCGATTATGTCGGCATCGGGGACATTTGGATACGGCGAGGAGTTTATAAATGTGGTAGATTATACATATTTTGGAGCGCTTGTAACGAAAGGGATTTCGTTAAATCCGTCTGAAGGAAACGAAATGCCGAGAATTTGCGAATCGCCCTGCGGTTTAATTAACTCTATCGGGCTTCAAAATGTGGGATTTGAAAGGTTTAAGGATGAAAAACTTCCATTTTTAAAGCGTTTTAATAAGCCTATAATTGTAAATTTTTTTGGAAAAAGCGTAGAGGAGTACGTTCTGCTTGCGGAAAAGTTATCGGGGCTTCAAGGAATTAGCGCTCTGGAGGCAAATATTTCATGTCCCAATATAAAAGAGGGCGGAAGGTCTTTCGGATCCGATCCTGAGATTGTTTATGAGTTAATTTCATCCGTTAAGGAGGTTATAGGCGATAAATTGCCTTTAATAGCAAAGCTTACTCCAATGGTAAACGATATATCTTTCATTGCCGAGGTTTGCGAGAAAGCAGGGGCTGATATTATATCTTTAATAAACACAATTCTTTCCGCTTCTATCGATATAAAAACCAAAAGTTTTAAATTAAACAGGGGTTTTGGCGGACTTTCCGGTCCTGCCGTTAAGCCGATTGCCTTAAAACTTGTAAACGATGTTTATAATAGCGTGAGGATCCCTATTATAGGGATGGGCGGAATAAGTTCATGGGAAGACGCGGTGGAATTTTTTTTAGCCGGCGCCACAGCAGTTGCAGTGGGAACTTATTCGTTTATAAATCCTAAAATAATTCCGCAAATAGTTGAAGGGGTTAAAAAATATTTAATGGATAACTGGTTTAATGATATTCACGACATAATCGGGTTTGTAAATAAAAATAAGAGAATTAATGAAGATGGTTGAATTTTTAAATATATTAAAAATAAGAAATTAAGAGATGGCAGATAAGAATGATGATTTCGGTAAATGGGAAGGTAAAAGTGATATTTTGCTGAAGATTTATAGCATTTTGCTTGATAAATTTGGACCAATGAATTGGTGGCCTGCGAAATCCGACTTTGAGGTTATGATTGGGGCGATATTAACACAAAATACAAGTTGGAAAAATGTAGAAAAAGCCATAAATAATTTGAATGTTCATAATCTTTTATCCTTTGAAGCCATTTATGAAATAGATTTGAATTCGTTAAAGCAGCACATTAAACCTTCAGGCTATTACAATCAAAAGGCAATAAAAATTAAAGAGTTTATAAATTTTACCAAAAGAGAATATAATTTTTCCCTTGAATTAATGAAAAAAGAAGATGTATTTATAATGAGGGAAAAACTTCTGAGGATTTTCGGTATAGGCGAAGAGACGGCGGACAGTATTCTTTTATACGCATTAAAAAAACCTGTATTTGTTATAGATGCGTATACTAGAAGAATACTTGAAAGGCATAATATAATTAAAGGAGCTTTGAAGGAGAAATATGAAAATTTGCAGAGATTATTTATGAAAAACATTACGCCTGACGAAGCAAATATAAAAGTTTATAATCAATATCACGCTCTGATTGTAATGGCCGGCAAAATGTTTTGCAAAAGAACGCCATTGTGCGATAATTGCCCTTTAAAAGAGTTAGAAGAAATGTGAGATAGGGAACAGGGCAGCGCTTAAAATTGTTTTAAAAACCTTGAATTGTAATTTATAATTTTGGAGAATAATACTATGTTAGCCAATAAAGAGCTCGTTCAATTGGCAGGTCTTGTATTATATTTTCATTTACTCGTTATATTGTTTATTATTTTTGGTTTTGTTGTAATTCCACTAGGCGTAAAATTAAAATGGAAATTTATAAATGAATTTTGGTGGAGATTAACCCATCTGGTTTCTATGGTTATAGTGGCAGCTCAGGCTATATTAGGCGATGCGTGCTTTCTTACCAATATTCAAAGTGATTTATTACAAGCGGCAGGAAAAAGAGGTTATAGAGTTCCTTTTATTCAAACATATGTGGATAGATTGGTTTATTATAATTTTCCCATCTGGGTATTTTCAATAATATATGTAATATTATTTATTTATACCATATATTTATGGTTTAAAGTCCCCCCTAAAATACATTTTAAATAGCAAAATTTTATCAGAGGCGGGTTTAATCCTTTCCCGTCAATTTCGTCAATATTATATGCAATAAAAAAGCAAACTATTTTTATCAAAACTAATCAGCACAAAATAGGGCACAGTCTATTTTAAACTTCTTTTTTTAACCTACCGCAAGTCATTGTTTTTATTGGTGTATATTCCGTTCCTAACCGAACACCCCTACCGTATCAAGATAAAACCCTACTTTATAACTAATTGATATTATTAACAAATTATTTATTATTTATAATAGGGCAGTAATATAGTAGTAAACATACTTTTGCATCCCCATCAGCATTTATTATTATATTCCTATCGGTCGGGCTTTTCAATTCCGGTTTTTTTGATTTTACACAAACCTTAACTTGATTTTTTGATTAAGTACCTTTATAATAAAAGTAAGAAATACTTACTTATTTAGGAGGTTTATTATTATGGAAACAACAAGCATGTCCGTTAAAGGTCAGGTGGTCATACCGAATAAAATCAGGAAAGCCCTCGGTTTAAAGCCGAATTCAAAACTGGTTGTACTTCAGGACGGGAGCAATATACTTTTAAAGCCTATAGAAGAACCCAAGATAAAGGATTTTAAAAATCTTATCGCAATGGGAGACGAAATTTCTAAAAAATTAAATCTAAAGCGCAAAGATGTCGGCAGGACTATAAAAGAAACAAGGAATAAACAAAAGTGCGCATAGTTATAGATACCAACATATTAATTTCCGGTGTATTTTTTCGAGGAAAAGAAAGAGACCTGCTCGAACTATGGTTTAGCGGCAAATTTGATATTATATGCACGGAGGAAATTTTTGAGGAATATTCGGAAGTATTAACCAGATTTACCGAAAAATCTGGCAGAAATAAACATCAAAAAATTACTAGTATAATTGCCAAAAACTGTCTATTTATTAAAAATGTTTATAACGAAAAATATTCAAGGGATCCCGACGACGATAAATTTATAAATTGTGCCGTAAGCGGCGGAGCAAAGTATATCGTCTCTGGAGATAAAGATTTACTTGTCCTAAAAAAAATAGACGACTTGGAAATAATAACAGCCGCTAACTTTTTAAAGTCCTTTTAATAAATTCTACGATAGCTTAAAAATAGATTAGTTCACTTCACTTGTTTTCCGGTCTTATAATTTTCAAACTCACGCATAGCTAAACCGATCGCAAAAAATTGAAGATTTTCGCTAAATTTCTCCTGGTCTATTTCCTGATTAATTTCCAATAATATTTTTATAAAATCGTTTGGGGCGAAAGATGTTAGAAATTCGCTTGTATAATGGACTATTTTTACCGCATTGGGGAATGTTGCGGCAATATGGTGTTTTTCATATAATTTTTTTAAAATATCTTTTTGCTCTTCCGTCATTTTAATTTTATTTTCCAAATCGGCATTAATTTCAACGTTATGCCTTTTTAATATTTTCCTCATTCCTGATATATCCAGTCCTGCGCCAGACCAGTCCCAATCCAAATTAGAAATTATAGTTTTCTTTTTCTATTTTGAACCCTATTTTACGGACCTGTTTTTCCGGCGGGGACATTAATTCTTTTACGGCATTAAAGACGATTTTAAATTGAGAATCGTATTTCTTCTCCATTTCTTCTATTTTGTGCCTTAGGTCTTTATGCGAGGATAGCATTTCCCTGATTTTTGTAAATGTCCTCATTATTTGTATATTGACCTGTATTGCCCTTTCGCTATTAAGAACGCTGGAAAGCATAGCCACGCCGTTTTCGGTGAAAGCATGCGGCAAATACTTGATATTTTGCCCTCTCTTCAAGGTCACAATTTGTGACCTTGAAAGTTCTGATGCTTCCTCTTTGTTTAACTGAATCATAAAGTCTTCCGGAAAGCGCGCAATATTTCTTTTAACCGCCTGATTCGAAAACCTTGGTTTCGACATCGTAAAGTTCCGCAAGGTCGCTGTCAAGCATAAAACACGTATAAACCTTGAATTTTATTTATGCCGCTTAAAAGAGATTTTAGCGGTTTTGAAACAGGAATATGCCTATCATATTTCGTTTTAGTTCCCTTTATCGCTATAACGCTGGTCTTTAAGTCCACGTCGTTCCATTTTAAATTTAGAGCTTCGCCTTTCCGGGATCCGGTATAAATCAAAAAAGTTATTAAATCTCTGGTAAGTTTATTCGTAGCGCCGGCGATGAGCTTATCGATATCTTCATCGGATAATGTTTTAATGCGGGAAAGTTCGTTGAGCTTTTTTATTTTAAATGCCGGATTTTTATCTGTATAATTTCGCTCGATGCAAAAATTAAAGAAGTTGGATAAGGTCATTATTTCGCCGTTAATGAAAGCAAAGGTTATCCTGCTGTCTTTTTTTGCCGGCGTTTTTCGGTTCATCCTGCAGTTCCTGCTTTCTTAAAAGCTGGTAGTTCTTTATATCTATCGACGAAATATCGGCGATGTTTTTATTTCCGAAAACCGGCAGGAAATGTTTGGCATGCATTTTTTCTTATCTATCGTTCCTTTTGAATTGTTTTGATGTTTCAGGTATTCTTCCCAAACGGTAGTAAAGTTGAGTGCCGTTTTATTTAAGGCGGGCAGGCTGTGTATTTCTCTTGCTAAATCAGTCTGGATGGATTCAGCGATTAATTGCGCGGATTTTTTGTCGGTAGTTTTGGTAGTTCCCTGATAGCGTTTACCCTGATAGGTTATGCTGTAATACCAGATATTGCCGCTTTTTTTCCTGTAAATAGAGGCCATTTTTTAGTATTAAATAGTAGTAATATGGTAGTAAAAATATCTCATTTCTATACATATTTATACATTTTTGTGCATATGTCTGTCAAGAGGGAAATTACCAGAATGGCTTGTTTACTGCGGTTTTTACTGGTAGGCACGGGCGGTCTCGAACCGCCGACCCCTACCGTGTCAAGGTAGTACTCTAACCCCTGAGCTACGTGCCTGTAAAAATAAAAACCCCTTACCTTAGGGTTTTTATGGAAAGTAATCCTTAAAATCAAAGATACTATATATTACAACCTGAATGCTTATTTTGTCAATAGACATTTTTTATCCCAAATTGCCGATAGAAAATCTTATTATGAATTTCCGCTTCAGCGGGAAAGTTTCAAAGCAAACAAAGTTCAGCGAAGCTCAACTTCACGAGTGTCGTCAGACGTATATCGGAAGCACGCGTTTATCAAAGCATGTCTTTGATGCGCGCTGGAGATGGCGAAGCGGTAATCCACTGTTATTAAAGCATTAAGGTATTTTGAATAATTTCTATCGGTAATTTAAAGTTTTACGACAATTTGTCATACACCATTTGACAATTTGTCATAAATTTAATTTTAGCATTAAAAATTATAAAACTAAGTTCTTTTGATTTTAAAGGAATTATCAAATATAAAAAATAATTATGATTTCGGCATATATTTTGCAAGCTATATATAATAATTATAAAATTTAATAAAGAGAATTTTTATCTTTTTCAAAAACTTTAACTTTTTGTAAAAGGGTAAATTTACAATACAATAAGAAAGACAGTTTATTAAAAATAAAAATATATAAAGGAGAGCTATTATGGCTGAAGCCCAAAAATTGGCAATAATAATTGCCTCTGAGGATTACGAAAAATCTCATGTAGCATCAATGATTGCATCTGTTGCAGCAGTTTCCGGTGTCGATGTCTCTATTTTTGTAACTATGAATGCAGTTTATAATTATTTAAAGGAAAATGTAGAGAAAAAGAATTTTACCGGTGGTAAACTTTATAACCAAATTAAAGAAAAGAAAGCTGCTATGTTTTATGAACTGTTTGACCAGGCTAAAATGCTTGGAGGTCTTAAAATTTATGTATGTTCTATGGTAATGGATATATTAGGGATCGAAAAAGATGACTTAATCGATATCGTCGATGATCATTTGGGTCTTGCCGCATTTTTAGGGATTATGGAAGGAGCCGAAACTATTACATTTTAATCTATGATAATTATGTATGTAAATTAGGAATTAATTAATTTTTTAAATTTCGATGTTGGAGTGATTGCGTTTTATATGAGTAATTTAGCAGAGAATATTAAATCAGTCATAGTTGATATAAGAGGTGTATCGTGCTGTATGCCGCCGGTAGGTGAATTTATTATAGAAATGAGGCAGCAACCTAAAAATACGATTATAGAATTATTAACGGATAAAAAGGAAGATGTTAACGAAGTTTTAGAATGGATAAATAAAGTTCATCAAGAACTTTTATCCGTTATCGAAGAAAATGGATATTGGAGAATATTTGCTAAAAAAGTTGATAACATGTAATTTTAAAGCTATTAATATAGTTAGTAATAAGTTTTATGAGAGTGTAGTTTTAGGTAATAAGATAAATAAGCAATATTGTTTTAAAACACTTAATTATATGGAGGGTATTTAGTATGACGACGGATGTGAATTTGAAAGACATTAAGCCAACCGTTACCGTAGATGCAAGGGGAACATATTGCCCGGGACCGCTTATGGAACTCATAAAGGAGATGAGACAGCAACCTGTGGGAGCGATAATAGAATTAATTTCAGGTGATGCCGGTACCGCAAAGGATGTTCCAGAGTGGCTAAATAAGGTTCATCAGGAATTTTTAGGCGTTATCGATGAAACCGGTTACTGGAGGATTTTTTCGAAAAAGGTTAAAGAGATGTAATTTAAAATGTTATTAAATTAATCTAATTATTTAATTTAAATTTAAATAGGAGGCAGTTATGTCAAAAAGGGTTGTTATCGTTGGAGGAGGAGTAGGCGGAACGATTATTGCCAATTTATTGGCAAAAAAAATGAGGCATGAGTTGAAAAAGGGTGAATTGGTAATCGATGTGGTATCGGATAAGCCGGAGCATTTTTATCAGCCGGGTCTTTTGTATATGCTTTTTGGCTTAAAGCATCATGATGAGCTTGTCAGGGATGAAAGGAATTTGCTTGATCCGATGGTCGAACTTCATCTTCACCCCGCGGTTAAAATTGATAAAGACAAAAACGAAGTTCATCTTAAAAACGGTGTTGTTATAAAATACGATATCGTGGTTATTGCAACAGGGTCAAGGCCGACTCCTGAAATGATACCCGGGTTAAGAGAGGGCGGACACTGGTTTTACGAGGTAGATGCCTGTTTAAAACTTCGCCATGAATTAATGACTTTTAAGGGCGGCAAGATTGTTCTCGCCATAGGTTTGCCGCATAAATGTCCTGTTGCTCCGTTAGAAGTTACATATATGCTGGATGATTGGTTTAGACAAAGAGGTATAAGGGATAAAGTTGAATACACTTATACATATCCGATAGGAAGACTGCATGGACTTGAGCCTGTTGCTCATTTTGCGGCAAAGACATTTCCAAAGCATGGGATTTTGTCAGAAACATTGTTTAACATGAAAGAGGTTGATCCAAATAAAAAGACCGTTACCAGTTTGGAAGGCGTAACATTAAAATATGACCTGTTACTTACCATTCCGCCGCACAAAGGGGCTCAGGTAATAGAAGATTCCGGTCTTGGACAAAACGGATTTATACCAACGGATAAATTTACACTCAAAATGGAAGGGTCGACAAATATTTATGTTGTGGGCGATACAACCAATCTTCCTATAAGCAAGGCAGGTTCGACAGCTCACTTTGAATCAGATATCATTGTCGAAAATATTGCCTCCGAGTTAAGAGACGGACTTACACCGTTCAGATATGACGGAAAGGTATTTTGCTTTATTGAAACAGGTATGACAAAGGCAACTTATATTATGTTCGATTATAATAATCCGCCAAATCCCGTTGCTCCTTCAGCATTGATACACTGGTTTAAATTAACATATAACAAAGTTTACTGGTTGACCCCGATGGGTATTCTTTAATTTAATAGTTTAAAATAGAATAGGAGGCAAATTATGGCTGAAAATAGAAACGAAGTTCAGCAAAGCT
>JAJZYP010000172.1 GCA_021798015.1 bacterium | reverse complement strand
ATCATTAAAGGATAGTATATTTTGAAATTTTATCTGGGCTATCTTCATAAAAGATTATTTTATCGAAATTTGAAAATTATTTTAATTTTATTAGTGATTTTATTATAAATTAAATTTTATAAAAAAACCAATTGCCATTAGCTTATATCTCTATAAAGAAAAAACAAGTTTAAAATATATCGTTAATGATGTGAATTTGTGAATTATTCAGCCCAACACCACGTAAACAATGGAATTAATGCTAGTTAATCCGCAGTGAAATATTTGCGAAATTTTTATTTATGCCTCTTGTAATATAGCTATTATAAAGCTTTTCCAATAAATCCACCCTGCGAAGAATTTAAAAATATTTAGACAGCCAAGAAAAAAGACTTTTTTCTTTTGGCCGCCTATCCTTTAAATAAGTAACAATAATTCCCAATATTTCACGATTGTCTGTGAATTACTTAATATGTTTCAAATGCAGGTATTTATTGTATTATAATAATATATTATTAAATAATTCACAAATTCACAAATTTATATAAGACATCGGTTAATCGCCTATGATTTTGTAATAAACGGCGGACTTCGTTTTAGTCTTTTTTTTTTCAATAAAGGCAAGGGATCTTCTTTCTATAAGGGTTTCTATGAAGTTATTAAAATCCTTTTTAGTGAAAAAAAGGCGTCTGATTTATTTAATTTTTTTCAATCCAAAAGAACCCTACCTTTTCGTCAAAAACTGGAACGATATTTATAAGGTTTCAAAACCCGGCAAGAAAACGGAATGGGCTAAGGATAGGGTTGAAGAAATTCTTAAAGAAAACGATTATAATATAACAAAAGCGGCTAAAACTATCGGAAATACAAAGCAATTTATCAGTTTCTTAGCAAAAAAGTTCGGGATTAAGAAGCCGAGCAAGGCATAAAAAGCAACGAAGTCTATACCTCCATTCAGAATAGTCGCGCTTAAATGGATTAAAAAAGAGGCGGATCTTTTCGAACAAGATCCCTACCGCTACCACGTAATAGCGACTAACCTTGGTATCCCCAAAGAAGAGGTAATCCATGAATGCAATAAAAGGGTATCCATAGAAAGCGTAATAAAAGAACTAAAAATAGGAATAGGCACGGAAGACATACCGACTGGAAAGCTATGTCTTAAAAACTGCTATTTTTTGATAAAATAGTGGAATTATGGCCTATTTTTTAAAAAGGTAATTTTACGTAGAAAATCCCTTAAACAAGGGATAGGAATAGGAGCAAATAATTTCTATCGGCAATTTGTAGAAAATTATAAGATATGTTCCGGCAATATTTCTGAAGTTAGAAATCCCAATATGGCTGGCTGGGATAATCTGCCGCGGGGGCTCAAGCCGATTATAAATAATACGATAGTGCAGGCTCGCCAATACGGCGAGGTGACCGCTAATTATTACGGATACAGGGTAATTGCAAAGACGGGAGCTTATGTCGGGACGGTTTTCGTCTATGTGTTAAACGGGATAAAGTTAGAGGCGGCAATGAAGTTCTAAGACAATTAAATTTAAAATTAATAAATTGAATTGTGGGATTATTTTTATGAAAAAACAAAAAAAATAAATTGCCGTATTGCTTTCTATTTTATTTTTAATTGCCGTAAGTATTTCTATAAGCGGTTGTGCGACCCTTAGTAATACCGGAATGAAAAGAAATCAAATAAATTCTCTTGTTAGTAAGAATAAATCATTAGCGTTTTATACTAAAACCGTTTATAAGGGTTTGAAGACTTCGGTGTCGAAAAATTCAAATTATGAATTAATTAGATTCAAGCCTCACCAAAATTTTTATTCTATTCTTTTACGTTTTATATTATAATTATAACGTAATCCGTATTTTGAAATTTGCAAAAATTAAAAAAATTAAAGTGGACTAATATTATGAAAGCAACGTTAATAGACGATAAAGTGATTTTGGAATTCAATATAGGCAGTTACGACAAAAATACCGTCGATTTCTTATCCGCCGTCGAATTACTGCAAAAAAGCAAGGCTACCGAAGAAGAGATAAATTCCATATCGGAAGAAATTACCGAATCGTGGTGGAAAAATAATAAAAAAAGATTTATCGATGAACCCTAAGATTAAGGTAATAATCGATTCAAATATATTATTTTCTTTTCTTTTAAGCAAAGATAATAAATTTAAGTTTATTTTATTCTCTAAAAACATAGAATTCTATACCTGCAATTTTCTTTTCGTAGAAATATTCAAACACAAAGATAAAATAAAGAATATTTCCAAGCTTGACGAAGACGAGATTTTATGGCAATTAGAAAATATACTCGGCAAAATTACTTTTATCAAAGAAGATATTATTCCAAAAGAAATATTTCGGGAAGCATATAACCTAACAAAAGATATAGACGAGAAAGATACCCCGTTTGTGGCATTATCTATATTTTTAAACGGCTTGCTTTTAACCGGAGATAAAAAACTAAAAAATCATTTAAAGCAAAAAGGATTTTCTAACTTTTTTGAATTTTGATTAATTAATTCAAATCTATACATACCGTAAACTATATTCGGATATATAGAAACGACGGCTTAAAAATACAATTTCGGATACATATGTTTCTAAAATGTTTAAATTAATTAATAAAATTAATGAGTTAATTAATGCGGTTACCGGATTGTGACGGTATCGTGAACCCGGAAGAGTATCCTTTTAGGCGCACTGTGATAAGCGATTATTTAACGATTGAATGGGACGGAATAGGCGATTGGAG
>JAJZYP010000171.1 GCA_021798015.1 bacterium | reverse complement strand
CGAAAAATGCAGGATTAAAGGGTATGTCATATATACCCATATTAAGAAATAGAGGAAAATTATCGAAATGTTTGAAAGAAACGATTTTTTCATCAAACTCCATAAGCATTACAAAATAATATTAAATTATATCATAACGGTTAAATAAAAAAGAAATAAAAACAAAAACTCCCGACAGCGTCAAACGCAGTCGGGAGTAAGGGAATAAATAAATCTGACACCTTTTTTTTTCAACAAGAAACCGTTATCAATAAACCTTGATAAATCTTGAAAATCCCGTGACCGCGACGGCTTTTTATAATTTAATCGGGCAATACAATTTATTCATTTGCTTTTTTTGCGGGTGCTTCCTGCATCGCTACGTTTTTTTCTCCAAGCCCCGTCTTCCCTTCTCGCTCGCGGTTCAGAACCGCCTTTAGACGGAACGTGCGGTACACCTTTGGACTTGCCTGATGCCCTGTTAGCCATATTTCCTCCAAAAAAATAGAAATTAATTTATTTAAATAACCGCTTATAATTTAATTATATCCTACTTATTGTTAAAAGTTAAACTGACCTCCCTCTATTCAAAAATATAAACAGGGAAAGAAGTTGCGGATATATGGCAGAATTAATTATTTTTGTAATCCGCAACAGTTAAAACAACGATGTTGAGGTTTGTTTCTTGCTTCGTGCTTGCTCCGCTTCGCTCCGGCGCACTACGGCGAAACAAACATTTAAAAGAATTGTATCGGGCTCTGCCCGAACCCGCAAGCTGATGCCAGCTTGACCGCAGGGGGTTAGAAAGGCGTTAATAGAACATTATTGGCTGCTCCTGTAGGTCGCATATTGCATTTATAGGGATAGCCGATGATAAAAAACCTATTTTATAAAATTATAAGCGCAGGCATGGATGAGGGATAAAATAAATCTGGTGCTTTTTCTTGTAAAAACTGTAAATTTGGGATAGCTTTAAGATAAAATAAGTCTCATTACTTTTATTTACGACTTAGGTGTCTTTTATATCACACTCGTCCAAACCATGAATTTTATCGCATAACCTGCAGTCAATTAATGCGAACGGAAATTGGGTTTTTAAAGCTCCTTGTAATAATTTTTCTTCTCTTTCTTTTAAAATCTCAAATATCTTTTTATTTAGTTTATTCCTGTAAGCGATTGAATTATTTTCGTAAACAGGTTTAATCAACTTTATAGATGGAGAATTTTTTAGCGTTGTATCACCGCCAACTACCGGACCTTCTGAATATACAAAGTGACCAGCAATGGAATCAGCAGGAACTCTTTTTTCAAGAGCCTTTTTTATTTTTTCAATAGAATTACTTGCTATATTATTTGCATCGAAATACGCCCGCAAGCCATTGCTTGAACTATATGGATTTACGATAATATCGAGTAAAGCAACTTTATTAAACCCAGTTTTAATCATTGAATCAATTTTTAATTGTATTTCATTTTTTTTATCTTTTTTCTGAGAATAATCTTTAAAAGATTTCATTGAACCGGCTTCACTGTTAAAATATGAACACTTAACCTCAAAGCCAACTAAATATTTAGCGGATTCTTCGGAAATTCTAAATTCATCCGAATGAAATTTTAACCGTCCAGCAATAATATCAATTTCGCCCGAAGTTAAATTGTTTAATTTATTTTCTCTAATTTCAATTATATACCACCAAAATGAATTTAAATCGGGGTAATCTTCTTAAACATTTTATATTTTTTTTTTAATATCGCGGGTAATGTATTGTAATCATTATTTTGCTCCACCTTTTTTAAAAAATTTATACCCTCCAAAAAATGGGATTGCAAAGGACGCCCAAGGATATTAACATCAAAATAAGGATAAAGTAGTGGCAGAATTTTAATAAATGTTATTATGGCCTCGTGTTCCCTTTCTTGACTGTTAACGTCTATTAGATACATATTTTATAGCAAACATTAACTTAATAATTTTTAAAATCATTATTTTTTAAAAAAGTACAAAGTAATAGGAATGCGTCTTATCCTTCCTCTTAAACAATCTAAATAATATTGTATTTAAAAAAATAATGCATCAATCGTGGCGTCCGCTATAATGTCTATAATATCGCTATATGAAAAATCATTGCCGAAAATATCAGATAATATGTTGGATAATATATCTTTGTTTATATCATTTTCAATATTTTTGATTATTTTAAATCTATTATCATGTTTAAATTCGCTGGCAATGCTGCCTTTTCCCTTATTTTTAACAAATTTTCTAACATTTTCAAAATAATCATTGCCAAGTATTAGCGGCGATATGGCTTTATGATAAGATGTCGGCTGCCACTCTTTAAACTTTTCATTATAAAAATTTTTACATGTCCTAAAAATATCATTATCAATCATAATATTCTCCGAATCTATAAAATTTAACAACTATTCAGTTTCTTTAATTACATATAAAAATAAATCTGACATCTTTTTTCTATTCTATCCCTTCTTCTTTTAGTATCGCAACAACGTTTTCTACCGTATCGTTTATTATCGAAGCAATCTGTTCAGGCGTAAGATTTAAGTTTTTACGGGAATTTACGACATAATTGCGTTTGACAAGGCTCATTCCTTCAGCCTTGCCTTCCGCTATTCCTTCAGCTTTTCCTTCCAGGTAAAAAGGGTCTTCTTTCAGATTAATCGTTATGGGCATTTTGGTTTCCTCCAACTCTTTTACTATTTTAATCAAATTTGGCCTAAGATGCAAAAGATTTGTAAGCTTAAGTTTAT
>JAJZYP010000170.1 GCA_021798015.1 bacterium | reverse complement strand
TATTTAATTTCATCAATTCCCGCTCTTTTAAGGGCATTATTTGCTTTTATTACCAATAGCTGTTTGAACAGGCATTCAAAGTCCTTTTGTTCTTTTATTTCCTTCTTTATCTTCTTTATAATTTTATTATAGCTTTTTTGTTTGATTTTAGTTTTACTCTGCTTCGATTTAAAAAAACTAAAGAGGGGGGTTTTCATAAATTGCTTTCTCCTTTTAAATTTAAATTTAAATATACATATAAATATAAATACATTATAAACATCATATATGGGTTTATATGAATCAGTTATATCACATTTATGTTACGAAATTATGACAAAATTGTTTCAATTTGATTAAATTTTTACCGGAGATATAAATTATTATCTTTTCTGACCTGATTGTTATTAGTTAATATTGTCAAAACAGTATATGCCAACGGCTTTAACTAACGTTGAGACCCTTTCACATCCATACATATATCTCGTAGATCCCTCCCTTATTAGAGACATTACACCAATTTCGTTTATTTTTTAGACGAATTTAGTTTTGCTCCCGCTTTTTTTAAGAGATTCATTACCTTTGCATGACCTGAAAATACAGCTGCTGCCATAGCGGTAAAGCCATCATTCGATTTTGCATTTATATTTGCGTTATATAAAAGCAGCAGTTTGACTATCCTGATATTTCCATCTAAAGAAGCGTATATCAAAGGAGTGTTACCCGTTTGGGCATCTCTTGTATTCGGGTTCATTCCGGCGCATAAGAAAAGATTAACTGCAAAGAGATTGTTTTCTTTAATTTCAGTTAAAAATTCTTTTTTCGTGAAGGGGGTTTTCATTGTTTTTAATTCTTTTTTGGCATTGGCGCAGGCGTCATCATTTTTTGCGGATACCACAACATTATTTGCATGTGAAATACCGAAAGAAACAAATAAAAGAAAGCAAATAAAAATTCCATGTAAAAAATATCTAAAAATATATTTCATATGTTTATATTTTTTAAAAAACTTCCATATTGCAAGGTTATAATCATTAATTATTTTAGGAGAGGCAGTTTGTTTTTATTTGTTATTTTTTATCAATTAATTACCTTAATCATCTCTGTAACCCCATTTCTTGATGTTTTGGAATGCCTTTCCACAGGCTTGCCAATCGGGATTAATGCAACAAGGTTATCAGGACTTTTTATACCAATTATGTCTTCCAATTCAGGCTTAGCAACCAACGGACCTGTCATCCAACATGCCCCTAAACCTTCGTTATGAACAGCAAGCAGTACATGAGTAATAAAACTTGAAACACTTTGAAGTCCGGGATTTACTATAAATTTTCTATCGTAATTTCTATTTTTATCCGTTTTTTCAAGTATAGTATCGAGACTTCCAATATAAGGTTTTTGAGTAACCGCCAGGACAACAGGGGCTTCATTAAAGAAGGTGTATACGCCGGGGGCATCTTTTCCGACTACTTTTTTATATATTACTTCAACCTCGTTTCTCATCCTGTTAAGAATATCTTTATTTTTAATTATATATGTAAACCAATTTTGCGAATTACCCCCGCTGGGAGCATTTAAAGAAACCTCGATAATGCCTCTGATCTGTTCTATATCGATATCATCTTTTTCAAATTTTCTAATGCTTTTCCTTGTTTTAATAATCTCTATTATATCCATAAATGTATAATATTATATATATATTTTCTGTTAAATTTAGCGATTTTATTTCATGGCGGCTATTTTTCAACCAAAAAACTTGGATTTGATTTTTTTAATTTTAATGCTTTCATAATTTATTTATGCCTCTTTGCATATCTATATATTTTATATAATGATAACACAAAAGTAATACTTAAGACAAAATATTTGTAATAGCATAAAGTTTTTTTAAAAACTTTAAAAACAAAAACTTTATTAATTTAATTGATTTAATATAAAGAGAATCTATTATTATTTATTATTAGCGTAAAATTGATAGGGAAATTACAGTATCCGCCTTCAAGTATATAAACATGTTCATCCGAACGGGCAACTGCCACGGTTCTTATTATTTTACCTTTTGGAGGAAGGAATTTAATCAAATAAGCTACTCCTTTTCCGTTTTCAAGCCTGTTGCTTAACTGCTTAGTGAAATACTTTCTTTACCGTTATACAATACGCTTTTACCGTATATAGAGCTTGCGGACGTTCAGCTTACTTCAGGCGTTCTGATAAAAATAGCGCCGGTTTCCACTTTTACCCCAATAATTATTTATATTATTTATTAATATACGGCAAAAAACACCATACTATTTTTAAACCGTCTTTTAAATTGGAGCCGGCGATAGGAATCGAACCTACGACCCGCTGATTACAGGCAATAGCCAAATCTTTTCACATAACTATCGATTTTTTCGGAAATTAAAATAACTGGAATAATATTTTTCATTATTGCTTTATATTTGTCTATAATGAAATCTTCGATATATTCATGACTTAATTCATTTCTTAGATCTTTTAGTTCTATTAGAAAATTATAGTCATCGACGAAAGCTCTTTTTTCCGCCCTTATAACAACGTCAAGATTCCTGGAGGTATCTTCAAGCTCAAGCAAATCCAAACTTTTTAGAACCTTATTCAGTAAAATATCCACTACTCTGGCGAACCTGTTTGCAAGTGCCTCTAAACTTTCCGTTTCTGTTTCTGTTAGACCGTTAAATCCGCCTTTTAGATTAATTTTACTGCATTTATCGTATGATATCTTAAGCCAATTTATCGATTTGCGAAAATGTTCT
>JAJZYP010000169.1 GCA_021798015.1 bacterium | reverse complement strand
ATTCCTGGCGTTTGTTTTGAATTCTTTAATATTTCTTTTAATCGGCATGGAGATGAATCTTTTTAAAATTTTAAATTTCTGGCTTGTTTCCGGTATTTTAATCGTTTTTGCCCTGTTTTCACGAGGCTTTTCGATATATATCCTTGCCCCGTTAATAAATTTTATTAAACAAAAATTTAAAATATTTTCAAAGGGTGTCGCTATGAATAATATTTATAAAAATTTTATGATTTTTGGAGGACTGAGAGGCGCATTGTCTATCGCAATGGCATTATCTCTGCCTTTGCACCTAAAAATGCGTTCCGAAATTATAACCTATGTCTTTATAATAGTATTATTTTCTCTCACCATTCAAGGGATAATCTTTGACATTTATGCAAAAAAAAGAATAAGCCAATTTATATCTTAAAAAAATAAATGAAATATGGAAATAATAAAAATAGACTCTCTGGCATACAAAGGTTACGGCGTCGGAAGGGTTAATTCTAAGGTTGTGTTTGTAGGTTATGCCTGCCCTGGGGATACTCTAAAAATAGAAATTTACGATGAGCATAAAAATTATGCCTTTGGCAGAATCATTGAAATTATAAACCCCTCACAAAAAAGGATTACTCCTATTTGCAAGCACTTCGGTATTTGCGGAGGATGCGACTATCTTCACATACCATACGAAGAAGAACTTTACTGGAAAACAGAGATTTTTAAGACAGAGTTTAACAAGATTTTTAAAGATTTTGAAAATGTCAATTTAATAAATAATATAAATATAACAAATAATTTTAAAAATCAAAATTATCTTAAATACAGGCAAAAAATAGGGTTGAAAATTTTCCCTCCTTTTATAGGATTTTATAAAAAATTATCACATCATATCGTTGATATAGAATATTGCCATCTTGCAAAAGAAGGAGTAAACGAATTGTTAAAGAATATAAGAGATTTACTCTTAAGCGAAGGTTACAGGAATAACTTATTAAATAAAATATCTCAGGTAACGCTAACGGATACCGGATTAAAAAATATAACTTTTAGTTTAAATAATCTTATCCCTGAACATAATTTAATCTTTGAAGATATAATGAATAAGACACGAGCCGATAATATTTTTGTCGAATTTAAAAAGGAAAAAGAGGGTAAATGGGATACAGGTAAAAATATCATAAAATATAGCAGGGATAAAAACGATAAAAATTTACGCGGCAAAGGTAATTACTTTATACTAAAAGGCAAAAAATTTGCATACGACCTCCCGTCTTTTGTTCAGATTAACAAAGAACAAAATGAAAACATAATAGATATAATAACGGCGTATATTAAAAATATTAAGAAAAGCAAAGGAATTTATTTTGACAACGCCCTCGATTTGTTTTGCGGATACGGAAATATCACTTTATTTCTGGCGGATTATGTAAAAATGATTACGGGGGTTGAAGCAGATGGCTTTGGGGTTAAACTTGGAGAAAAAAATCTTAAATTAAACGACATTAAAAACATTAACTTTGTAATGTCGGATGTGGGAGATTTTTTGACAAAAACGGAAAAAGGGAGGATTAATTATGACTTGATAGTCCTTGACCCACCGAGGGCGGGAATTAAAGGGCTCGTGCCAAAAGTGGCAGGTTTAAACCCCTTGTCTGTAATATATATATCATGCGATTCTATGACGCTTTTAAGAGATTTGAAAGTATTTGCAGAGATGGGATACTTAATAGAACAAATTAACCTGATAGATATGTTCCCAAGGACTTATCATATGGAACATATTGCGTTTTTAAGCAAGAAGCGGTAGTGTTTTATGCGGCTTTCACAACCTTGCCCGCTTTCAGGCATTTTGCGCAAACCTTAATTCTTTTATTGGAACCGTTAACAACGGCTTTAACCTCGTGCAAATTTGGATAAGACACCTTTTTTGTCTTATTGTTGGCATGTGAAACCTTGTTACCGTATTGAATGCCTTTTCCGCAGATACTGCAAACTCTTGACATATTACGCCCTCTCTATATTTTTTAGTTTATATAATTTTAGGTTTGTTTAGTATATATTGAAACTCGCCGCTTGTCAATCAAAAAACTTTAGATGTCAATTTAGACATCGGGTTTAAAAACCTCTTCTAAGGCTATTTTTAAATCTAAAGTTTTAATGTATAGTGTCTTATTTTCTTTTAAATCTATTTTATGACAGATAAAATTAGGTTTATTTTCGGGTTCGTTGCCGGCATTTTTATGTATGTTTTCATTTTCGGATAAGAATACCGATACGGATTTTTCCATAGGATTTACCACAATATATTCTTTTACGCCGCATCTTTCATAAACTCTTTGTTTAGCGCTTATATCATAACCCATAGTTGACGGCAATGTGATCTCTATTACAAGGTCCGGCGCCCCCAGAATACCCTTATCTTCCATAATAAATTTATTATTATTAGATATAAAAATAATATCGGGTTGAAAGGCATTATTATCGTCAAGATATACATCTATGGGAGCATCATAAACAAAACCTAAATTATTTTTTTTTACATGACTTAAAATTAAAAATTCAAGATTTCTAGATATTGACTGATGGTGTCTTGTGGGTGCGGGCGTCATTATTAACTCTCCTTCTATAAGTTGATAGGGGCTTCCTTCCGGAAGAGCATAATAGTCCAATATGGTATAATCGGTGCGAAGCGGAAGTGTTTTAAGCAATTGGACGGAGCATTCTTTTTTTGGCTCACGGTTATTTATAATATGTCCTTCGTATCCTTGAAATACT